>NZ_BAAAPF010000185.1:0-14523 GCF_039531005.1 Streptomyces synnematoformans | reverse complement strand
GCCACCCCGGCCGCGCCCGCCCGGGTGACCGCCGAGACATCGCTGGCCGCCGCGCGGCGGGTGGGCGCCGGCGGGGGCGGGCGCGTCGGGGTGCTCAACTTCTCCTCGGCCCGCAACCCCGGCGGCGGGTACGTGCGCGGCGCCCGCGCGCAGGAGGAGGAGCTGTGCCGGGCCTCCGCGCTCTACCCGGCGCTGCTGCGGGCGCCGGAGTTCTACGCCGCCCACCGCGCCGACCGCAGCCCCTTCTACACCCACCGCGTCATCCACTCCCCCGGCGTCCCGGTGTTCCGCGACGACGCCGGCGCGCTCCTCGACGAGCCGTACGAGGTCGACTTCCTCACCTCCGCCGCCCCCAACGCCGGCGTCATCGCCCAGCGCACGCCGGCGGAGACGGGCCGGATCCCCGCGGCGCTCGCCGGGCGTGCGGAACGGGTGCTGGAGGTGGCGGCCGTCGCGGAGGTGACGGCGCTGGTGCTCGGCGCGTGGGGCTGCGGCGTGTTCCGCAACGACCCGGCGCAGGTGGCGGCGGCGTTCCGTACGCACCTGGGACCCGGCGGGCGCTTCGCGGGTCGGTTCCCGCGGCTGGTGTTCGCCGTGTGGGACCGGCAGCCGCGCTCGGCGAACCGGGCGGCGTTCGAGGCCGCGTTCGCCTCGCTCGGCACCGGCTGACGGCACCTGCTGACGGCGTCGGCGCCCGTACGGCCGCGGCGCTCACGCCCCGTGCCCGGCGCCGTCGTCGGGGGCGGCCCGCACCAGGCCCGTGCGGTACGCGATGACGACGAGCTGCGCCCGGTCGCGGGCCTCCAGCTTCGTCATCGCGCGCTGCACGTGGGCGCGGACGGTGAACGGGCTCAGGAACATCTGCTCGGCGATCTCCTGGTTGGACAGGCCGGTCGCGACCAGGGCCACCATCTCGCGCTCGCGCGGGGTGAGCACGGCGAGGCGTTCCGGGTTGTTCCGCGGTGCGCCGTCCGGGGTGGCCAGGAAGCGGGCGACCAGGGAGCGGGTCGCGGCGGGCGACAGCAGGGTGTCGCCGGCGGCGATCGTACGGACGGCGTCCACCAGTTCCCCGGCGCCGATGCCCTTGCCGATGAAGCCGCCGGCCCCGGCGCGCAGCGCCTGGGCGACGTACTCGTCGGTCTCGTACGTGGTGAGGATCAGGATGCGGCTGCCCCGCAGCTCCGGGTCGGCCGCGATCCGGGAGGTGGCGGTGAGCCCGTCCACCTCGGGCATGCGGATGTCCATGACCACCACGTCCGGGCGCAGTTCGCGGGTGAGGCTCACCGCCTCCCCGCCGTCCGCGGCCTCGCCGACGACGGTGATGTCGTCGGCGGTGTCGAGCAGCATCCGGAAGGCGCTGCGCAGCAGCGCCTGGTCGTCGGCGAGCAGTACCCGCAGCGTCGTCACGGCTCCTCCCCATCCTCTCCGTCGTCCGTACGCGTCTCGGCGCCGCGGCCGCCGTCCGCCGTCGCGTCGGCAGGACGTCCCCCGGCCGGCCCGGTCGCCCCGTCCTTGGCGGGCGGCAGCGGCAGCCGGGTGGTGACCAGGAAGCCGCCCTCCGGCCGCCGCCCCGCGGAGAGCCGGCCCCCGACCGCGGTGGCGCGTTCGCGCATCCCGATGAGGCCGTAGCCGGGCGGGCGGTCCGGGGGCCCGGACGCGGGAGGCGCCGCACCGCCGCCGTCGTCGGCGACGGTGATGGTCACGCGATCGCGGTTCCAGACCAGGCGCACCCGGGCGGTGCCGGTGCCGGCGTGCTTGGTCACGTTGGTCAGGGCCTCCTGGACGATGCGGTACGCGGTGAGGTCCACTCCCGGCGGCAGCGGCCTGGCCGCGCCCTCCTGGTCGAGCGACACCGCCAGCCCCGCCCGGCCGAAGGACTCCAGCAGCGTGGGGAGCCGGGACAGCCCGGGCGCCGGTTCTGCGGGCTCGGCTGCGTCCCCGGACTCGCGCAGCAGCCCGACCGTGGCGCGCAGGTCGTCGAGCGCGTCGCCGGTGGTCAGCACGAGTTCCCTGAGGCTCTGGCGGGTCTGCTCCGGCCGGACGTCGAAGAGGTGGGAGGCGACCGCGGCCTGCGCGTTGGCCAGGGTGATCTGGTGGGCCACCAGGTCGTGCAGCTCCCGGGCGATGCGCAGCCGTTCCTCGGCCACCCTGCGGCGCGCCTCGCTCTCCCGGCTCTTCTCCGCCCGCCGGGCGCGCTCCTCCACGGCCGCCAGGTAGGCCCGCCGGTTGTGCGCCGAGTGCCCGAGCACGCCGGCCACCAGCGGGAACGCCGCCACGGAGCCCATGCGGCTCGCGTCCTGCCAGGAGAGGTCGTCGAACCAGGGGGTGGCGGCGAGCAGCAGCGCGGCGGCGGCGAGCGACACCGCGCCCGCCGCGCGCCGCTCGGTGGGCGCGCGGAAGGCGTAGGCGTAGGCGGCGATCACGGCGGGGGCGATGATCGGCGGGCTCAGCAGCAGGCCCAGGGGCGGTACCAGCAGGCCCGCCGCGGTCGTGGCCGCCAGGGCGGCCAGGGGCGCCCGGTGCCGTACGGGCAGCACGGCACAGGACGCCACGGCGACGGCGTAGGCGGCAGCCGGCGGCGGTGTCAGCGTGTCGTCGACCTGCACCACGCCGCCGAGGAGGCAGAGCGTGAACGCGGTCGCGACGATCGCCGTCTCCCGCCACCGCGTACGACGTGGTGGCGCAACGCCGCCGGCCGGGTCCGTCACGGCCGGCTCACTGCCGGCCGACGGGGAGCCGCTGCACCGCCGCGTCCGGTCCGGCCGCGGGGGGCGGGACGCGCCTGCTCAGCGCCTCCCCCTCAATGTCCACGTTCGGCAGCACACGGTTCAGGATACGAGGCAGCCACCAGGCCCGGTGGCCCAGCAGCGCCAGCACCGCGGGCACGATCGCCATCCGGACGACGAAGGCGTCGAAGGCGACGGCGGCGGCCAGGCCGACGCCCATCGTCTGGATCGTCGGGCTGTTCATCCCGACGAACCCGGCGAACACGCTGATCATGATGATCGCCGCGGCGGCCACCACACGTCCGCTGTGCCGGAACCCGCCCGCGATCGCCTCGCCGGGGGACGCGCCGTGGACGTAGGCCTCCCGCATCCGGGTGAGGAGGAAGACCTCGTAGTCCATGGCGAGGCCGAACACGATGCCGATGATGAGGATCGGCATCAGCGACATCACCGGTCCGGTCTGCTCGATGCCGAGCAGGTCCGCCGCCCAGCCCCACTGGAAGACGGCGACGAGCACGCCGAAGGCGGCACCCACCGACAGCAGGAAGCCGAGCGCGGCCTTGAGCGGCACCAGGACCGAGCGGAAGACCACCAGGAGCAGCAGCACCGCCAGCCCGATGACCACGGTCAGATACGGCAGGAGGGCGTCGGCCATGGCCTCGGAGATGTCGATGTTCATCGCGGTGGTGCCGGTCACCAGGACGTCGGCACCCGTGCCGGCCTCGACGCCGGCGCCCGCGTCCCGGATCTCGTGCACCAGGTCCTTGGTCTCGGCGCTGTTCGGTGCGGTCTCCGGGACGGCGGTGAGGACGGCCGTGTCCCCGGCCTCGTCGAACTGCGGATCGCCGACCGACGCGACCCCGTCGACGCCCCGTACGGTCTCGACGACCCGGTCGGTCGCGGCCTCGGCGTCCGCGGCCTCCGCGTTGTCCACGACCACGGTCAGCGGGCCGTTGAAGCCGGGGCCGAAGCCTTCCGACAGCAGGTCGTAGGCGCGGCGCTGGGTGGTCTCCACCGACTTGGACTCGTCTCCGGGCAGCCCGAGTTCGAGGCTGAGCGCCGGCACGGCGACGGCGCCGAGACCGAGTCCGGCGGTCAGCAGCACCGCCACCGGACGGCGCAGCACGAACCGCGCCCAGCGGTCGCCCAGCCCGGGCCGGCCGGCCGCGGCGGGCAGCGCGTGCGGGCGCTCGCCGCCCCGCCGGAGGGCCTTGCGGACGCGCCGGGACAGGACGCGCCGGCCGAAGTAGCCGAACAGCGCGGGGACCAGGGTCAGGGCGACGAGTACGGCCAGCGCCACGGCGCCCGCGCCGCCCATGCCCATCCGGGTCAGCTCGGGGATGCCGACGACCCCCAGTCCGACCAGGGCGATGAAGACGGTCGCGCCCGCGAAGACGACGGCGGACCCGGCCGTGCCGACCGCCCGGCCGGCGGCCTCCTCCGGATCGCCGACCCGGGCGAGTTCGTCGCGGAACCGGGAGGTGATGAAGAGCGCGTAGTCGATGCCGACGGCCAGCCCCAGCATCAGCGCCAGGATGGCGACGGTGGACGTCAGCCCGAGCGGCACCGCCAGCGCGGAGACCAGTCCGAAGGCGATGGCCACGCCCACGACGGCGGTCAGCAGGGACAGCCCGGCCGCGACCAGCGAGCCGAGGGCGAGGACCAGCACCAGGGCGGCCACCGCCACGCCGACGATCTCCGTCGTGCCGCCCGGTTCCTCCTCGGCGTCCAGCGCCGACCCGCCGATCTCGACGGTCAGCCCGGCGTCCCCGGCCTGGTCCGCGGCGTCCTCCAGGGCGCTCTTCGTCTCGCCGGTCAGGTCGACGGCTCCCACGGAGTAGGTGACCGTGGAGTAGGCGATGGTGCCGTCCTTGCTGACCGCGCCGGTCTCGTACGGGTCGGTGGCGGACTCGACCTGGTCGCCTGCGGCCAGCGAGCCGAGCGTGTCCTCGACCGCCGCCCGGTGCTCCGCGGCCGTCACCCGCTGCCCGTCGGGGGCCTGGAACACGAGGCGGGCCTCCGCGCCCTGCGAGTTGCCGTCGGGGAAGCGCTCGTCGAGCAGGTCGAACGCCTGCTGCGATTCGGTGCCGGGCATGGAGAGGTCTTCCTCCTCCCCGGCCGGCGCGACGGCGGCCCCGGCGATGGCCAGCAGCAGCGCGCCCAGCCACACGCGCAGCACGAGCCGCCGCCGCCGGAAGGACCACCGTCCGATCCGGTAGAGAAACGTCGCCACTTCTTGATCACTCCAGACACCGGGAGGAGGGGAGAGCGCGGGATTTCGCGCGCTTCCCACACTCCCGCCCGGTGCCTCGCGGAACATCGTCTGCCGTGGCCGTCTTCGCCTGGTGCGCCCGGACCGGTCACCGGCGGGTCCTGGTGCGTACGCACCAGGACCCGGTGTGCGGCGGCGGGGCGGGCTACTCCTCGAAGTCCTCGACGAAGTAGCTGTCGTGCCGGATGCGGAACTGCTTCAGCTCCTCACCGCCGCGCCGCGCCATCTCCGCGACCCGTTCGAAGTACTCCTCGCGCGGCGCGCCCGGGGTGAAGAGCATCAGCATGCGGACCGGCTCGTCGGTGGCGTTCCTGAAGGCGTGCAGCCCGCCGACGGGCACGTAGAGGAAGTCCCCCGCGCCCCCCGTCACCCACCGGTCGCCGTCGTACAACTCCAGCGCGCCGGACAGCACGTAGAAGGACTCCGCCATCGCCTTGTGGAAGTGCGTCCTGGCCCCGGGCGAGCGCGGGCCGAGCTGCACGTCGTACAGGCCGAACTCGCCGCCGGTCGACTGCCCGGTGGCCAGGTAGCGGGTGAAGCCGCCCGGCGAGGTGAGGTCCGGCGGTGCCCCGGCCGGCCGGAACACCGCGTTCACCTCGCCCCTGTCGCCGTGGTAACGGGGCTCGGGGTAGGCGAGGTCCTCGGGGTACGACACGGTGCGCTCCTTCCGGCGGGTCTCCCGGCATCGTGTCCCGGGCGCCGCGGGGGCGGCATCGGGCCACCGGACGATCTTCGCCGCCGCCGGTCCGAGGTCCCGGGGCCTAGGCCGGGCCCTCGCCGTGCGCGCGGGTGTCGGGGGCGCGGTGCTCGGCGGCGATGCCGAAGGGGCGTTCGCCGGTGGCAGATCCGGCGGTGGGCGCCGGGCGTACGCCGGAGACCGTGGTGATCACCTGTTCCTCGGCCGGCGGGTTCTCAAGATCGTCGAGTTTCTCCAGGTCGGCGGCGGAGACCAGGGCCACGAGGGGGCGGCCGTGGCGGGTGACCACGACCCGCTCGCCGCCGTAGACCACGCGGTTGATCAGATCGGCCAGCTCCGCACGGGCTTGCGTCACCGGAATTTCGTACGCCATGCTCCCAGCATAACCGGATGTACATCCTGTACATTTTTTACGGAGAGCCGCGGAGAGGGAGAGGTGCTGCAGACCATGGACAGGCCCACGGCGCGCTACGTGCTGCCGGAGTTCACCGAGCGCACGAGCAGCGGGACGCGCACCCAGGATCCGTACGCGAAGCTGCTGGAGGAGCGGATCGTCTTCCTCGGCACCCAGATCGACGACGTCTCGGCGAACGACGTGATGGCCCAGCTCATGCATCTGGAGCACGCCGCTCCCGACCAGGACATCTCGCTCTACCTCAACTCGCCCGGCGGCTCGTTCACCGCGATGACCGCGATCTACGACACGATGCAGTTCGTGACCAGCGACATCGAGACCGTCTGCCTCGGCCAGGCGGCGTCCGCCGCCGCCGTGCTGCTGGCCGCGGGCACCCCCGGCAAGCGCTACGTGCTGCCCGGCGCGCGGGTGCTCATCCACCAGCCGTCGTTCGCCGAGCCGGTGCGCGGGCAGGCGACCGACCTGGAGATCCACGCACGGGAGCTGCTGCGCCACCGCGAGCTGCTGGAGGAGCTGCTCGCCAAGCACTCCGGCACCCCGGTCGAGCAGATCCGCACGGACATCGAGCGCGACAAGATCCTCGACGCCCCGGCGGCCGTCGCGTACGGGCTGGCCGACCGGCTGACCGAGAGCCGCAAGGGCACGGGGTCACCGCGCTACGGGAGGTGACCGGGCATGCTGCCGCCCGAACTGCCGCCGCTGCCCGCGCTGACGCGCGCGGAGGCGGAGCTGGTCGACCGCTATCTGGAGGCGGTCGACCAGCTGGGCCGGATCAACCCGGCGCGCGGCACGGACACGTACGCCGGCCTGCGCGCCGCGCAGGCGCTCGTACGCACCGCCGCCGGGCTGCGGGACGCGCTGGCGCTGATGCACGAGCGGCGCGAGAGCCGTATCCACGCGGCGACGATGGCACGCGCCCTGCGGGTGCTCGACGGGGAGCGGCGCAGCCGGCTGGTGGCGGTGCCGCCCGGGCCGCGGGAGCCCGACGGGGCGCCGTGACGGGCCGGCGGGCGCGGAGGCGCCGCCGGTGGTAGACGAGGAGTAGGACGCGGCGAGCGGGCTAGCGGAAAGTACATGGAGCGAAACCGGAACGAGGACGGGCACGGTGCGGCGGAGCCGGCCGCGCAGACGGAGGAGCCGGCGGCATCCGTGGTGCCGACGCGCCGCGAGACCCCGCTGGAGCGGGACGACCGCAACTTCGTGGAGCTGCTCCAGGAGCTGCGGGTGACGCAGACGGGCGTACAGATCCTCTTCGCCTTCCTGCTGACCCTCGCGTTCACCGAGCGCTTCACCGAGCTGGACGCGCTGCAGCGCGGGACGTACGTGACGACGCTGCTGCTGTCCGTGGCCGCGGCGGTGCTCTTCACCGCCCCCGCGGCGGTGCACCGGGGGCTGTTCCGGCGCCGGGCGAAACGCCGCATCGTCGACGTGTCCTCGCGGCTGGCGGCCGCGGGGCTGGGTGTGCTGGCGCTCGCGCTGTCCGGCGCGGTGATGCTCGTGGTGGACGTGGTCCTGGGGCGTGCGGAGGGGGTGGCGGCGGGCGCGTCCGTGCTGGTGTTCACCGCGGGGCTGTGGGCGGTGCTGCCGTGGGGGCTGGGCAGGTCCCTTGCCGGGTCGGCGCGGCGGGACGACGGACGGGGGTGAGCCCGGCCGTCAGAGCGTGCCCGGGTCGGTGTTCGCGCCGCAGAGCACGACGGCCACCCGCTCCCCCGCCCGCGGCTTGTACGCGCCCGTGGTCAGCGCCGCGAGCGCCGTGCCCGCGGCGTGCTCGACGACGAGCCGGTGGTCGTCCCACAGCCGCCGCCGGGCCGTCGCGATGCCGGCGTCGGTGACGAGCACCGAGGTGGTGCCCGGCCGCTGCGCCCAGGCCAGCGCGTCGCGGGACGTACGGGACGCGCCCAGGGAGTCCGCGGCGACGGAGTCGACGGGGACGTCGACCACCTCCCCGGCGGCCAGCGCGGCGTTCAGCGCCCGGCAGTTCTCCGGCTCGACGGCGACGACGCCGATGCCGTGCCGCGCGGCGGCCGCGGCCACACCCGCGTACAGCCCGCCGCCGCCGACCGCGACGACGACGGTGTCGACGCCGCCGGGCACCGCGGCCGCGATCTCCGGCAGCAGCGTCCCGGCGCCGGCGGAGATCAGCGGGTGGTCGTAGGCGTGCGAGGTGAGCGCACCGGTCTCGGCGGCCAGCGCGCGCGACGCGGCCAGCGCCTCGCCGTACGTCCGGCCCGCCAGCCGCACGTCGGCACCGAGGCCGCGCAGCCGCTCGACCTTGAACTCCGGCGCGGTGACCGGCAGGAAGACCTGCGCGGGCACGCCGTGCCGGGCGGCCGCCCAGGCGCAGGCGAGCCCGGCGTTGCCGCCGGAGGCGATGAGCACGCCGGCGTCCGGCATCCGTCCGGCGGCGGCGTGGGCGGCGGTGAAGTTCAGGGCGCCGCGCGCTTTGAAGGAGCCGGTGTGCTGGAGGAACTCAAGGGCGAACCACACCTCGGCGTCCGGTGCCACCTCCGCGTCCGCGGGCGTGACGGCGACCGGGCGGACCCGTCCCGCGATGCGCTCCGCGGCGCCGTGGACGTCCTCGTGGCTGACGGGCTGCTCGGTCATGCCTCCAGGATGGACCAGCGCGGTGGGCGGGCGGGACGCGGGGCCGCTGCTTCAGGGCTCCGGCACCGCCCGCCAGGGCAGGGCGATCCAGACCGTCTTGCCGCCGTCGTCGGCGGCGGCGACGGACAGCCGTCCGCCCGACTCCGCGACGAGGCACCGGACGATGGCCAGGCCCCGCCCGTTGTCCTGCTGGACGGCGGCGGGCAGCCGGCGCGGCCACCGCGGGTGGCTGTCGCTGACCCCGACGCGCACCTGCTCGTCCCGTACGAGCAGCAGCCGCACGGTGAACGTCGGGGACTGCCCGCGGGTGTGCTGGACGGCGTTCGTGGCCAGCTCCGAGACGACGAGCCGGACCGTGTCCGCCGCGTCCGCGCCTTCCGGCAGACCCCATTTCCCGAGAATGTCAGTGACATATTTCCGCGCCTGCGCAACCGAAGCGGCCTCACTGGGCAGCGTGACGGATGCTTCGCGGTGGTCTGCCATTGCGACGCCGTCCTTTCGCACATGAGTGCCGGACTCCGACGCGTGCCCGCTGAAGTCGAGGACCTCTTCGGGTTGTTGTCCGCGTCGCGGTGCCACCGATCGTGCCCGGCGCGCGGGCCCGCCACCAGGTTATGCATATATCTGTCGCTCGAAGCGGTGAACTCTGCCGTGAGAGACCGTATTCGGACGGCAGACTGACGGTTGTTACGCGTTCGGCGGAGCGGCCGGGAGGGGCGTCATGCGCAGTGGGCCGGCGGTACGCCGCGCCAAGCTGGGTGCGGAGCTGCGCAGGCTGCGCGGCGAGGCGGGGCTGACCAGCGGGCAGGCGGCGCAGCTGGTCGGCTGGCACCAGTCGAAGATCAGCCGCATGGAGACCGGCAGGTCGGCGGCCAAGGCAGCCGACGTGGTAAGGCTGCTCGACGCGTACGGGGTCACCGACCCCGAGCTGCGCACGCTGCTGGAGTCGCTGGCCGCGGCGCCGCGCGACGGGGGCGGGGACCGCTGGTGGAGCGCGTACCGGGAGCTGCTGCCGGCCGCGTACCGGGACTTCATCAGCCTGGAGGCGGAGGCGTCCGCGGTGCGCACCCTGGAGACGTCGGTGGTCCCGGGGCTGCTGCAGACGCGGCGGTACGCGCTGGCGGTGACCCGGGCGGCCGTCGCCGGCGCGCCGCGCCGTGAGGTGGAGTCGCTGGTGGAGGTGCGGATAGCGCGGCAGGCGGTGCTGCGCTCGGCGCGCCCGCCGCGGCTGCACGCGGTGCTCGACGAGGCGGTGCTGCGGCGGCGCGTGGGCGGTCCGGGAGTGATGGCCGAGCAGCTGCGGCACCTGCGCCGGATGGGCGCGCTTCCGCACGTGCGCGTGCAGATCCTGCCCTTTTCCGCCGGCGAGCACGTCGGCCTCACCGGGCCTTTCGTTATCTTCTCCTATTCGCGCAGCCCTGATCTCGACGTGGTCGTTGTCGACCATTTGATGAGTAGCATCCACCTGGAAAGGAAAGAAGACTTACGGGCGTACCTGACCGCCTTTGCTTCGCTGCAGGCGAGCGCCCTTTCGCACAAGGGGTCCATGTCGTTCATCGCCGCGCTCGGCGCGGACGCAAAGGAGGCACCATGACCGCCATGCCTCGGTACGTCTCCTCCGCTACGGCACTCCACGGCATCCGGTGGCGGCGCAGTTCGTACAGCACGGGGGCGAACAACTGCGTCGAGGCCGCCTTTCCCGTGGGGCCGGGGTCCGGCGGGCTGCTCGCCGTGCGGGACTCCGCCGACGCGGAGGGGCCCGCGCTGCTGTTCCGGGCCGAGGCGTGGCGCGCGTTCGTCGCGGCGGTCAGGGACGACGAGTTCGCGCCGGGCGCGCGGGGCCCGTACGCCTAGCGCGCGGGTCCCGCACGCCGGGCCCCGGGTGCTCCGGTGCGCCCGGGTGCCGGCTCCGGGACCGCGGGCGCCGTCCGTACCACCGTCTCGACGGCGGTGTCCACCTGCTGCTCCGTCAGGTCGGCGCGGGCGGTCAGCCGCAGCCGCGCGATGCCGTCGGGGACCGACGGCGGGCGGAAGCAGCCGACCGCCACCCCCGCCCCGCGGCACGCCGCCGCCCACGCCACCGCCGCCTCGGGCGACGGGGCGCGTACCGACACCACCGCCGCGTCGGGGCGTACGGCCGTCAGCCCGGCGGCCGTGAGCCCGCCGTGCAGCCGCTGCGCCGCCTCCCCGGCCGCCGCGGCCCGCTCCGGTTCACTGCGCAGCAGCCGCAGCGCGGCGAGCGCCGCGCCGGCGGCGGCGGGGTCGAGGGCGGTCTCCTCGATGAACGTGCGCGCGGTGTTCACCAGGTGCTCGATCACCCGCACCGGCCCCAGCACCGCGCCGCCCTGGCTGCCCAGCGCCTTCGACAGCGTGACGGTGGCGACGACGTCGGCGGCGCCCGTCAGGCCCGCCGCGTGCAGCGAGCCGCGTCCGCCGTCCCCGAGCACGCCGAGCCCGTGGGCGTCGTCCACCAGCAGCCCGGCCCCGTGGGCGCGGCACACCGCCGCCAGCGCGGGCAGGTCCGCGGCGTCGCCGTCGACGGAGAAGACCCCGTCGGAGACCGCCAGGGCCCGTCCGGCGAAGCCGTCGAGCGCCTTGGCCGCCGCCTTCGCGTCGGCGTGCGGGACGACGACGACGTCGGCCCGGGAGAGCCGGCAGCCGTCGATGAGCGAGGCGTGGTTGCCCGCGTCCGAGACCACGAGGGTGCCGCGGTCGCTCAGAGCGGTGACGGCGGCGAGGTTGGCGGCGTAGCCGGAAGAGAGGACGAGCCCGGCCTCGAAGCCGCAGAACGCCGCGAGTTCGCTCTCCAGCTCCGCGTGCAGCCCGGTGCTGCCGCTGACGAGCCGGGAGCCGGTGGCGCCCGCGCCCCAGCGGCGGGCCGCACCGGCCGCGGCGGCGGTGACCTCGGGGTGCCGGGCGAGACCGAGGTAGTCGTTGCCGTACAGGTCGAGCAGCGGGTCGTCGTGCGCGCGGGGGCGCACCGCGCGCACCAGACCGGCGCGCCGCCGCGCTTCGGCCTGCGCGTCGATCCAGTCGAAGGCGTGACGGGGCATGCGGTTCCTTGTTCGGCGGGCAGTGTCTGCACCGTAGTGCGCGCGTGGGCGCGCGGGGGTGTGGCGATGAGCACAGAAGACATCGGCACCCGTTGTGCGATACCCCATTGGCCCGGGCCGGTGCGGTGGGCGAGGATCGGCGCCATGGACCTGCTTTCGACGCTGGTGGACAAGGGACTGCGGCGCGAGGCGCCCACCCGGGACGAGGCCCTGGCCGTGCTGCGCACCCCGGACGAGGACGTCCTCGACGTCGTCGCGGCCGCCGGGAGGGTGCGCCGGGCGTTCTTCGGCCGCCGGGTGAAACTGAACTACCTGGTCAATCTCAAGTCGGGGCTGTGCCCCGAGGACTGTTCGTACTGCTCGCAGCGACTGGGCTCCGGGGCGGGGATCCTCAAGTACTCGTGGCTGAAGGCCGACGAGGCGGCCGAGGCGGCGGCGGCCGGGGTGGCGGGCGGCGCCAAGCGGGTCTGTCTGGTCGCCAGCGGACGCGGGCCCACCGACCGGGACGTCGACCGCGTCTCCGAGACCATCGCCGCCATCAAGGACCGGCACGGCGACGTGGAGGTGTGCGCCTGCCTCGGGCTGCTCTCCGACGGCCAGGCGGAGCGGCTGAAGTCGGCGGGCGCGGACGCGTACAACCACAACCTCAACACCTCCGAGGCGACGTACGCGGACATCTGCACCACCCACGGCTACGAGGACCGCGTGCAGACCGTGCAGCAGGCGCAGGCGGCCGGGATGTCGGCGTGCTCCGGGCTCATCGCGGGGATGGGCGAGAGCGACGAGGACCTGGTGGACGTGGTCTTCGCGCTGCGCGCGCTGGACCCGGACTCGGTGCCGGTCAACTTCCTCATCCCGTTCGAGGGCACGCCGCTGGCCGGGGAGTGGGACCTCACACCGCGGCGCTGCCTGAAGATCCTCGCGATGACGCGGTTCGTGTGCCCGGACGTGGAGGTGCGGCTGGCCGGCGGGCGGGAGATCCACCTGCGGACGCTGCAGCCGCTGGCCCTGCACCTGGCCAACTCGGTGTTCCTCGGCGACTATCTGACCAGCGAGGGGCAGGCGGGAAAGGCGGACCTGGAGATGATCGCCGACGCCGGGTTCGAGGTGGAGGAGGCGGGGACGACGACGCTGCCGCCGCACCGCGCGGACGGGCCGGCCGCGGCGGACCCGCCCGCCGGCGAGCCGGTGCGGGAGGCGGGAACGGCGGGGACGGCGCGTACGGACCTGGTCGCCGTACGGCGCCGCGGGGCCGGAACGGAACTGCCGCCGAATGCCTGAGCCGTTGCCGCCCCGGCGGCTGCTCGACCTGGACCGCGAGCACGTCTGGCACCCCTACGGGCCCATGCCCGGCCGACAGGAGCCGCTGGTCGTCTCCTCCGCCGCGGGCGTGCGGCTGCGGCTGGCCGAGCCGGCGTGGGGCGTGGACGAGCTGGTCGACGGGATGTCGTCGTGGTGGTCGGCGATCCACGGCTACCGGCACCCCGCGCTCGACGCCGCCGCCCGCGGGCAGCTGGAGCGCATGAGCCACGTGATGTTCGGCGGGCTCACCCACGAGCCGGCGGTGCGGCTGGCGGCCCGGCTGGTGGAGGTCGCGCCGGAGCCGCTGCGGCACGTCTTCCTCAGCGACTCGGGTTCGGTGTCGGTCGAGGTCGCGGTCAAGATGTGCCTGCAGTACTGGCGTTCGCGCGGCCGGCCGGGCAAGCACCGGCTGATGACGTGGCGCGGCGGCTACCACGGGGACACCTGGCAGCCGATGTCGGTCTGCGACCCGGAGGGCGGCATGCACGGGCTGTGGTCCGGCGTGCTGCCGCGGCAGCTGTTCGCCGGGGTGCCGCCGGCGGGCTTCGACGCGCCGGTCTCCGGGGCGTACGAACGAGAGCTGCGCGACCTCGTGGCACGGCACGCGGACGAGCTGGCCGCGGTCGTCGTGGAGCCGGTCATCCAGGGCGCCGGCGGCATGCGCTTCACCTCGCCCGGCTATCTGCGGGTGCTGCGCGAGGCGTGCGACGAGCACGGGGTGCTGCTGGTGTTCGACGAGATCGCCACCGGCTTCGGCCGCACCGGCGAGTTCTTCGCCGCGGACCACGCCGGCGTCACGCCCGACGTGATGTGCGTCGGCAAGGCGCTGACCGGCGGCTACCTGTCGATGGCCGCGACGCTGTGCACGCCCGAGGTCGCGGCGGGCATCTCGGCGGGCGAGGTGCCGGTGCTCGCCCACGGCCCGACGTTCATGGGCAACCCGCTGGCCTCGGCCGTCGCGCTGGCCTCGCTCGACCTGCTGGCCGACGGCGGCTGGCGCGAGGACGTCAAGCGCATCGAGAGCGGGCTGCGGGAAGGTCTCGCCGGGGCGGCGCAGCTGCCGGGAGTCGTGGACGTGCGGGTGCTGGGCGCCGTCGGCGTCGTCCAGCTCGACCACCCCGTGGACATGGCCGCCGCCACCCGGGCCGCGGTCGGCGCGGGGGTGTGGCTGCGGCCGTTCCGCGACCTGATCTACACCATGCCGCCGTACGTGACCGGGGACGCCGACCTCGCCCGGGTGTGCGCCGCCGTACGCGCCGCGGCGGCGGCCGGCTGACGGGCGGGGGGGGGAGACGCGGCGATGGGCAGCGTGCTCGTGGTCACCGGAACCTCGACCGGCGTGGGCAAGACGGTCGTCACCGCCGCGGTGGCCGCCGCGGCGCTGGCGCGGGGCCGCTCGGTGGCCGTGCTCAAGCCGGCGCAGACCGGCGTGGCGCCCGGCGAGCCGGGCGACG
>NZ_BAAAPF010000184.1:0-14530 GCF_039531005.1 Streptomyces synnematoformans | reverse complement strand
TCAACGGGCCGCACACCACCATCCTCGCCGGGGAGACCCAGCCCCTGACCGACCTCGTCCACGCGTATCAGGAGCGGGAGATCCGCGCCCGCCTGATCCCCGTCGACTACGCCTCACACACCCCCCACGTCGAAGACCTCCGCGAAACGATCATCACGGATCTGGCCGAGCGCGCAGGTATCGAGCCGATGCCGCCGGCCATCCCGTTCTATTCCACCCACACCGGCGCTCTGCTCTCCTTCGACCAGGACCTGGACGCGGAGTACTGGTTCAACAACCTCCGCCACCCCGTCCAGTTCCACAGCACCCTCACCCAGCTCCTCGATGACGGCCACCACACCCTCATCGAAACCAGCCCCCACCCCGTCATGACCGCCGCCCTGGCCGACACCTTCGAACAGCACCCGACCCCCGCCCACCACCACGCCACCCTCATCCGCAACAACGACACCAAAACCCGCTTCCTCACCGCACTCACCACCCTCCACACCCACCACCACCCCACCGACCTCTCCCCCCACCTCCCGTCGACGGGGAGCACGCCGGCGAGCCTCCCGACCTACCCGTTCCAGCACCAGAACTACTGGCTGAACGCCCCTGCCCGGCTCACCGACGCCGGCGACCTGGGCCTCGCCACGACGGCGCACCCGCTCCTGCACGCCGCGGTGCAACTCGCCGACGGAGTCGACGGCGCCGCGGGGACCACGGTGTTCACCGGCCGGGTCGGCCTGAGCACCCACCCTTGGCTCGCCGATCACGCCGTCGCCGGGACCGTGCTGCTGCCCGGCACCGGTCTGGTCGACCTCGCTCTGCACGCCGGGGACCACACCGGCGCCACCCACCTCGAAGAACTGACCCTCCACGCCCCGCTGGTGCTCCAGGAGTCCGGCGCCCGCGACCTCCAGGTCACCGCCGCCCCCCAAGGCGGACCCGACGCAGGGCGTACGGACGGGTGGCAAGTCACGATCCACTCGCGGCCGCACACCGACGACGCCGAGCCCGAGCCGTGGACCTGCCACGCCACGGGCACCCTCACCGCCGAAGCCACCGAAGCCGCCGAGCCGCTGACCCAGTGGCCCCCCAGGGGCGCGGAGTCCTTCGACGTCGGCGCGCTCTACCCGGAGCTGGCGGCGGCGGGCTACGAGTACGGTCCCGTGTTCCAAGGCGTGACCGCGGCCTGGAAGGAGGCCGACGGGACCCTGCACGCCGAGATCGCGCTCCCGCACGGTGCCGAATCCGGTGGCCACACCATCCACCCCGCGCTCCTCGACGCCGCGTTGCACCCGCTCGCGGCGCACAACGACGGCGCGGACGGGCAGCTACGGCTGCCGTTCGCGTGGAGCGGTGTGTCGGTGCACGCCACCGGCGCCACCCAGCTACGCGCCACTCTCACGCCCACCGGCGAGCACGGCCACGACCTCGCCCTGCGGACCTGGGACGCGACGGGCGCGCCGGTGGCGACGGTCACGGCGCTGAACACCCGGCCCGTCGACGCCGCGGCGCTCAGCACCCGTAGCAGCGAAGGCACCCGCAACAGCCTGTTCCACCTCGCGTGGCGCGCTGCACCGGCCCAGCCGTCGACACAGGCAGATCTCGACCTGGTCGACGTATACGCAGCACCCCCCGCCGAGGACGACACCCCCGCCGCGGCCCACACCGCGACCGAAGCCCTGCTCACCCACCTCCAAGGCTGGCTGACCGACAACGACGCAACCGACCGCCGCCTCGTCGTCCTCACCCACCGCGCCGTCGCCACGGACCCGGCCGAGGACGTCCACCTCGCCCACGCACCCCTATGGGGTCTGATCCGCACCGCCCAGAACGAGAACCCCGACCGCATCCACCTCATCGACAGCGACACCACCGGCGACGTCCCGCAGCTTGCCGAAGCCCTGGCCACCGGCGAACCCCAACTCGCCCTCCGCGACGGCCAGTTCCTCGCCCCCCGTCTGACCCGCTCCACCGACGGTGCCACGACGGAAGCCCGTCCCCTCGACCCGAACGGCACCGTCCTCATCACCGGCGGCACCGGCGGCCTGGCGGGTCTGACAGCACGTCACCTCGTCACCCAGCACGGCGTACGCCACCTTCTGCTGGCCTCCCGCAGCGGCCCCGACCACCCCAACGCCACCGCACTCCACGACGAACTCACCGGCCTCGGCGCCAACGTCACCATCACGGCATGCGACGTCACCGACCCCGAAGCAGTACACACCCTCATCGACTCCGTCGACGCACAGCACCCGTTGACCGCCGTCATCCACACGCCGGGCGTACTCAACGACACGGTCCTCACCCAGCTCACCCCGGAGACCCTGCACCCCGTCCTGGCCCCGAAGGTCGACGCCGCCTACCACCTCCACCAGGCCACCAAGCACCTCGACCTCGCCCACTTCATCCTCTACTCCTCCGCCGCCGGCACCCTCGGCAACCCCGGACAAGCCAACTACGCCGCCGCCAACACCTACCTCGACACCCTCGCCCACCACCGCACCCACCACGGCCTGCCCACCACCAGCCTCGCCTGGGGCTACTGGGAACACACCACCGGACTCACCAGCCACCTCACCACCGACCAACAGGGCCGTACCGGCACAGCGCTCACCACGGAACACGGCCTGCGCCTCCTCGACACCGCCCTCACCACCCCTCACTCCCACCACCTCTGCACACCCCTCAACCCCAGCACCCTCCGCACCACACCCCACCTCCCCCCGCTCCTCCGCGACCTCGTCCACCGCCCCGCCCACCGGGCGGCGGCCGGCTCGGCCGCGGGCGACGGCAACGCACTCGCAGAACGCCTCGCCGCACTCCCCGAACCGGAACAACAGCACAAAGCCGTCCTCGACGTCGTACGCAACAACATCGCCGCCGTCCTCGGCCACGGCACCGCCGAAACCATCGACCCCCACCGCCCCTTCAAAGAACTCGGCTTCGACTCCCTCACCGCCGTCCAACTCCGCAACCAACTCACCACCACCACCGCACTCCGCCTCCCCGCAACACTGATCTTCGACCACCCCACCCCCGACGCGATGGCCGCCCGGATCCTGGCGGACCTGATGCCGGAGTCGGTGAGCGCCTCGCGGCGGGTGATCGCCGAGCTGGACGCGCTGGAGCTGGAGCTGAAGCAGTTGGCGGCGGACGAGGCGGAGCGCTCGCGGATCACGCTGCGGCTGCAGACTCTGCTGTCGAACTGGAACGACGCGCGACCGGCCCCGGCCGAGGACGTGAGCAGCAAGATCCAGGAGTCGTCCACGGAGGAGATCTTCGACTTCATCGACCGGCAGCTCGGTCGTACGGACGGCGACGAGGCGCCTTCGGCGCCCGGTCGGTGAAAGGCGGGTAGGAGCCGGTAATAGAGAGAACCGCCCGCCGTGGGAACGGCGGGCGGTTCTCTTGTCGGTCTGTTTGCGCGCGGGTCGTTTCTCCCTGGTCTCCCCGGTTTCGCCGGTCTCCCCGGTTTCGCCGGCGGCTTTCTCTACTTCCTCTACTTCGCCGCCCGCAGCACGGCCGCCTCCGCGTCCTTCAGCGGCGCCGCCGTCAGCGGCGGCCGGGCGGGCTGCCGCATCGCCGCGAGGAACTCGGGGGTCTCCAGGCTGCTCAGCGGTGCGGTGAGCGTGGTGACGGCCGTGAGGGCGTCGCAGACGCTCTCGTTGACGAGGGAGGCGCTGGTGACCATGTCAGCGAAGCCCTGCCGCTGGGCGGCCTGGGTGGTCAGGCGCGGGTCGCTGACCGAGGACTTGTTGCCGGGGTAGCACAGGTCCTGCGAGGCGGAGAGCAGCCAGGGCGCGTCGGCGACGGCGGCGATGGCCTGCTGGGCCGTCCGGGCCAGGCCGGGCTTGAGCCCGCCGGCGCGGCTCAGGCAGGTCTCCAGGGCCCGGGCGGACTGGGCGGCGACGCTCATGCCGTGGCCGTGGATGGGGTTGACGGCCACCACGCAGTCGCCGAGCGCGACGAGTCCCTCGGGGCGGTCGGCGAGGCGGTCGAGGTGCATGCGGCGGTTGAGGGTGCTGCGGGTCGTACGCACCGGTGTCAGGGGCTCCGCGGCCTCGATCAGGTCGGCGATGATCGGGTCGCGCAGGCTGCGGGCGAAGGCGGCGAAGCCGTCGTCGTCGGCCGTCGGCTCGCCGCCGCGGGTGCCGGAGAGGGTGATGATCCAGCGGTCGTCCTCGATGGGCAGGAGCAGGCCGTTGCGCCCGGGCGTGCCGCTGCGGTGGTCGGCGTAGACGCTGACGACGGGGAAGGGGCGGGGGACGCCGGCGGGGGCCCGGAAGACGCGGGTGGCGTAGGTGAGTCCGGTGTCGACGCTCTCCTCGGTGGCGGGCGGCAGGCCGAGGTCGGTGAGCCAGTGCCGCAGCCGGGAGCCGCGGCCGGTGGCGTCGACGACGATGTCGGCGGCCAGCTCGCGCGAGGGGCCGCCGGAGGTGCGTACGCGGACGCCGGTGACGCTGGTGCGGTCGCCGAGCAGCCCGTGCGCCTCGGTCCTCGTCAGCACGTCGGTGCCGGGGTGGTTCAGCGCGGCCTCGCGGACCGTCCGGTCGAGGAGGGGGCGGCTGCAGGTGAGCGCGTAGTGCGCGCCGGGGAAGCGGTGCTGCCAGCCGTAGGCGCTGTAGAGGACCATGTCCTCCTTGACACCGATGCGGTGGGCGCCGGCGGCACACAGCCGGTCGAGGGTGCCGGGGAGCAGTGCTTCGATGGCTTCGGCGCCGCCGGACCAGAGGATGTGTGCGTGCCGGCCCTGCGGAACGCCCTTGCGGGGCTCCGGCCCGTCGGGGTAGGTGTCGCGTTCGACCACGGTGACGTGGTCGACGTGGTCCCGCAGGGCCCGGGCGGCGAGCACGCCGGCGAGGCCGCCCCCGAGTACGACTCCGTGAACTCGGGTGTTCGGGCCACGGGTTGCTTCCGCCATTGCTGTTCCGCCCTTTCCGCGTCGTCCGGTCCTGAGAGTCCGGTCTTGGCGGTTGCCGTATGCCGCCCGGTTCACCGTGCCGGTTCCGCCTTGGGGGCGACTTGCCGGTTTCTAAAGCCTCCTCCGGGCTACGAAATGGGCGGTGAATGGCCTTACGCTACGGGCCGTTCAACGGATCCGAGTTTCCGGAAGGATGCCCTCATGCGGGATTCCTCCATGCAGGTCGAAACCGAGATCGAGCGGTGCGTGGCGTCTGGTATGTGCGCGCTCCTGGCGCCGCGGGTTTTCGACCAGGATGAGGTGACAGGTCAGGTCGTGGTGCTGGCGGAGCAGCCGGCCGAAGAGCAGTGGGAGGCGGTGGACGAGGCGGTGCGGTCCTGCCCGGGCCAGGTCATCCGGTTCGAGGAGTCGGCCGAGCCGGCCGAGGCGCCTTAAGTATGCCCAAGTCCGCCTTAAGGCCGTGCCCCGAGGGTGGACGGAAAGGCGTGGACCGGCGGTGCCGGACCCGCGACTTCGCATGCGGAGGAAGGAAACGCGTCATGTCGGACACGCAGTCCACGTCGCCCCGGCGGTTGCCGACCGAGCGCCCGCGCCCGCTGGATCCGCCGGAAGAGCTGGGTCGGCTGCGCGCCGAGGAGCCGGTCAGTCCGCTGCTGTATCCGGACGGGCACGTGGGCTGGCTGGTGACGAGTCACGCGGCGGCCCGGAAGGTGCTCAGCGACCAGCGGTTCAGCGCCCGGGGCGACATCAAGAAGGTGCCGTTCGAGCTGCCCTCCGGCGGCCGGCCCTGGGAGCAGGTGCCGCCCGGCTTCTTCATGCACATGGACCCGCCGGACCACACCCGCTACCGGCGGCTGCTCACCGGCCAGTTCACGGTGCGGCGGATGAAGTCGCTGGAGCCGCGGATCGAGCAGATTACCGAGGAGCACCTGGACGAGATGGAGCGGCAGGGGTCGCCCACGGACCTGGTGCCGGCGTTCGCGCTGCCGATCCCGTCGCTGGCCATCTGCGAGCTGCTGGGCGTGCCGTACGGGGAGCGCCAGCGCTTCCAGGACCACTCGACGACCGTGATGCGCATCGGCTCGTCCGGCGACGAGGTGGCGGCGGCCTTCGCCGCGATCTACGGGCTGATCCACGAGCTGGTGCAGCTCAAGCACAAGGAGCCCGAGGACGACCTGCTGAGCGGTCTGATCGCCACCGGCGAGCTGAACGACGCGGAGCTGACCGGCATCGGGATGCTGCTGCTGATGGCGGGTCATGAGACGACCGCCAGCATGCTGTCGCTCGGCACGTACGCGCTGCTGCGCCACCCCGGCGAGGTCAAGCGGCTGCGCGAGGACCCGGAGCTGTTCGGCAACGCCGTCGAGGAGCTGATGCGGTACCTGACGATCGCCCAGTTCGGCGTCCCGCGCACCGCGCTGGAGGACGTCGAGCTGGAGGGCAAGCTCATCAAGGCGGGCGACGGGGTCACCGTGTCCCTGGCGGCGGCCAACCGCGACCCGGGGCGGTTCGAGGACGCGGACGGCTTCGACGTCGGCCGCTCGACCTCCGGGCACATGGCGTTCAGCTACGGCATACACCAGTGCCTGGGCCAGCAGCTGGCCCGGGTGGAGATGCGGATCGCGTACTCGGCACTCTTCCGCCGGTTCCCCGACCTGCGGCTGGCCGTCGACGCGGACGAGGTCCCGCTGCGCGCGGAGGCCACGATGTACGCCGCGAGCTCGCTCCCGGTGGCCTGGTGATCACGTGCTCGTTCTGAACCGGGAGCAGGACCTGCGGATCGCCGGCCTCGGCACGGCGTCGCCGGGACCGCAGATCGACAACGCGACGCTGGGCCGCGCCATGGGCCTGGGCCCGATGTGGGAGCAGTGGGCGGAGGCGTTCGTCGGCACCAAGTACCGCCATCTCGCGGTGGATCTGGAGACCGGCGAGCCGCGTTTCTCGCTCGCCGACCTCGGTGAGACCGCGGGGCGTCGGGCGCTGGCCGCGGCCGGCCTGGAGCCGTCGGACGTCGACGTGGTCGTGATGGGCACGGCGATGCCCGACATGCTGATGCCGACGACGGTGAACGTCGTCGCGGACCGGCTGGGCATCGACCAGGTGCCGACGTACCAGCTGCAGTCCGGGTGCTCGGGCGCGGTGCAGGCGCTGTCGGTGGCGGCGGGGCTGCTGCTGTCCGGCAGCCACGGCACGGCGCTGGTGCTCGGCGGCGATGTCTCGGCGAAGCTCGTCGACCCGGACATGGACGCCGCCGAGCTGCCGCCCGCGCAGCTGGTGAACCTCATGCTGTTCGGGGACGGGGCCGGCGCGCTGGTGCTGACCGCGGAGCCGTCGCCGGGTCCCGCGCTGCGGGCGGTGTTCACCAAGCTGGTGGGGCTGGGCCGCGAGCCCGGCCAGACGCTCGACTGGTACGGCGCGAGCCGCCGGTTCGACGGCCCGCCGGTCAGCGAGGACTACAAGGCGATCGAGGCGGCGGTGCCGGAGATGGCCGCCGAGTCGGCCGAAGGCCTGCTGTACGGGCTGGACTGGAAGCCGGACGAGCTGGCGTACATACTGCCGCCGCAGCTCTCGGGGCGGATGACGGCGAAGATACGGGAGCGGATGGGCGCGCCCGAGGCCCGGGAGGTCTCCTGCGTCGAGGAGACCGGCAACAACGGCAACGCGCTGGTGTTCTTCCAGCTGGCGCGGCTGCTGCCGAAGCTCGCCGCGGGCGACCGGGCCCTCGGCGTGGCCATCGAGTCGAGCAAGTGGATCAAGTCGGGCTTCGCGCTGGAGGCGACGGCCTGACGGGATCGCGGACGTCCGTGCGGCCGCCGCGTACCGCTGTGCACGCAGCGGTACGCGGCGGCCGTGCTGCCGTACCGGTTCCCGGAGTCCCGGGGCGAGCGGGCGCCCGCCGCGCCCTGACGCCCTCCCGGCCGCCGCCGTACGCGGCCGTCCGCCACCGCCGCGTACGGCCGCTTTAGCCGCCGCCAAGGCCCCGTCAAGCTCCGCTGGCGAGCCTGATGGCGGTCCGCCCGCGCCCCCTCCCGTCGCGCCGCCCGGCGGTCCGCCGCGATGGTCCACCAGGAGGTGTGAGTTCCGTGTCCGCTGCCCCCGCTCCCCCGCCACCCGCTCCGGATCCGGTCGCGGAGCTGCACCGGTCCGGCAGCCTGGCGGCGGAGTACCCGCGGCTGCCCGCGCTCCTGCGCGACCTCGGCGAGGACGAACGGCAGCGCGCCGGGCGGCTGCTGTCCCGGCTGTCGCCGGACGAGGTGCTCGCCGGGAACCCCGGCATCCCGACCGTGTCCGTCGCGGTCACCGGGCACGGCACGGTCGCCGGCATCGTGCCGCCGCTCACCATGGAGCTGGCCCGGCACGGCATGCTGCTGCGCCCGCACGTCGCCGACTTCGGCGGCTGGCTGTTCGACCTCGCCGACCCCGCCAGCGAGGTCTACGCCGCCGGCACCGACCTCGTCGTGTGCCTGCTGGCCGCCGGGATCGTCTTCGACGAGGTTCCGCGCCCGTGGCGGCCCGAGGACGTCGAGCGGGTGCTGGCCGAGAAGGTGCACCTCCTCGACAAGCTCGCCGCCACCCACGGCGCCTCCGGCTCGGGCACGCTCGTCTACACCACGATGCCGCTCCCGCGGGAGTTCACCGCTCAGGTGGTGGACCACCGCTCCCGTGCCCGGCTCGGCGCCGTGTGGCGCGAGGGGAACGCCCGGCTGCTCGGGCTGATGGACGACCACCCCGGCCTTGTCGTCCTCGACCTCGATCCGGTCCTCAGCGGCCCCGCCGCGCTCGCCGAGGCCCGCCTGGCGACGTACGCCGGCACGCCCTTCGCTGCCGACCTGACCGCCGCCGTCGCACGCGAGGTCGCGCACCTCGCCCGCGGCCGGTCCGGGCGGGCGAAGAAGGTGCTCGCGGTCGACCTGGACAACACCCTGTGGGGCGGGGTGCTCGGTGACGACGGCCCGGAGGGCATCGAGGTCGCCGACGGGCGCACGGGGCGCGCGTTCCGGCGCATGCAGCAGGCGGTCAAGCAGCTCGCCTCGCGCGGGGTGCTCGTGGCCGCCGTCAGCAAGAACGACGTGGAGCCCGTCCGCGAGGTGCTGCGCGAGCACCCGGGGATGACCCTGCGCGAAGACGACTTCGTCCGGGTGGTCGCCAACTGGGCGCCCAAGCACGACAACCTGCGGGCGCTGGCCGACGACCTCAACCTCGGCCTCGACTCGTTCGTCTTCGCCGACGACAGCGCCTACGAGTGCGGTCTGGTCGCCCGCGAGCTGCCCGCGGTCACCGTGCTCCACCTCGACGGCGACCCGGCGCTGCACGCCGAGCGGCTGCTCGCCGACGACTGGTTCGGCGTACGCGACCTCACCGATGACGACGTCCGCCGCCCCGGGCGCTACCGCGAGGAACTCGTCCGCAAGGACTTCCTGGACTCCTTCTCGTCGCTGGACGACTACCTGCGCGAGCTGGACGTGCGGGTCGAGCTGACCGCCGCCGCCGAGGCCGACATGCCGCGTCTCGCCCAGCTCACCCAGCGCACCAACCAGTTCAACCTGACCACGCGGCGGCTCCAGCAGGACGAGGTCGGCGCGCTGGCCGGCTCGCCGGGGAACCTGGTGCTGGCCATCCGCAGCGGCGACCGCTTCGGCGACAACGGCCTGGTCGGTGCGGTGTTCGTACGGACCGACGGGCCCGTGTGGCACATCGACAACTTCCTGCTCAGCTGCCGGGTCTTCGCGCGCGGCATCGAGCAGGGCTGCCTCGCCGCGCTGCTGGAGCACGCCCGCGCCGAGAGGGCCGAGGCCGTCGCGGCGCGGTACGTGCCGTCGCCGAAGAACGGCAAGGTCAGGGACTTCTATCCACGGAACGGCTTCGACGCCCACGGGCACACCGAGGACGGGACCGCCGACTTCCGGCACGATCTGCGGCAGATCGACGCGGTACCCGCCCACCTCGGCCTGACCATGCGCTGGGAGCGGGAGGGAACACGATGAACGACGTCACCGAACTCAAGGACTTCGCGCTCGTCCACGCCAAGGCGCTGCAGCTGCCCGCCGACCGCTACGAGACGGTGCTCGACCGCATCACCGGCGACGAGGACGGCGCCCCCGGCTCGTGGACGGCGGAGTGGTCGGCGCTCGCCGGGGAGCTGGAGGCGGCGGGGCAGCTGCTGCCGGCGTCCCTCTGCTACACCATGGCCCGCTTCCCCGTCGTCGACGGCCCGGCGCGGCAGGAGGCGTACGAGAAGTGCCGGTCGGTGTTCGGCCGCTGGCGCGCCGGCCAGCCGGGCATCGAGCGGGTCACGGCCACGCTGGGCGACGGCGAGGTGGTGGCCTGGGCAGGCGGGCTGTCGGCCGCGGAGCCGAAGCCGGTGCTGCTGGTGACGGGCGGGATCGTGAGCCTGAAGGAGCAGTGGGCGCCGGTGACGCTCCAGGCGGCGGCGCTGGGCATGGCCATCGTCGTCACCGAGCTGCCGGGCGTGGGTGAGAACACGCTCCCGTACGACCGGGAGAGCTGGCGGATGCTGCCCGCTCTGCTGGACGGGATCGCGGACCGGGCCGACGTGGCCGACACGTACGCCCTCGCCAACAGCTTCGGCGGGCACCTGGCGCTGCGCTGGGCGGGGCACGACGACCGGCTGCGCGGCATCGTGACGTCGGGGGCGCCGGTGAGCGGGTTCTTCACGGACGCCGACTGGCTGCGCGGCGTGCCGGGCATCACCCGGCACACGCTGGCCCGGCTGACGGGCACGGCCGGGGGCGATGACGACGCGCTGCACAAGACGCTCGCGGACTGGGCGCTGACGCCCGGGGAACTGGCCGCGCTGGAGATACCGGTCCGCTACCGGGCCAGCCTGCGCGACGAGATCATCCCGGCCGGGGATCCGGCGTTCCTGCGGCAGCACGTGCGGGACGTCGCCGTGAACGAGGTCGACGACGTGCACGGTGCGCCGGCGCACGTGCAGCAGACCGTGGACTGGACGTTCGGCTCGCTGCTGGCGATGCGTCAGGGCCTCGCCCCGCGCTGACGCCGCCCGGCCCGCCGCACCCGTACTCCGGCGGGGTTTTCCGGAGCCCGCGACGGCCGTCGCCGGTCCCCTGGTGCATCAGGGGACCGGCGGCGGCCGTCGTCGTCGTGTCCGCTTCCGGCCGGGGACTCCGGGACGCGGGTGGAATTCCACGGCAGACTCGGATATCGGGCAGTGGATATACGGCGGTGAATACCGGACATTTGCGAGAACGGCGGATGATCACGACGCCTTACCAGGGGGCGTGAATGCGATACACACGCCCCTGTAACGACTGCGCAATACCCCTGACCTAACATAGGGGGGACTTAGGGGTGGGTAGGGGTTTCGACACCCCCTACCTGATCCATAACCTGCAAAGACCTCTACAGCATCGCCGCGACACAGACCAGATCCCCTGCACGGAGCGGTGAGAGGAATTGAACAACAGTGCCATGGAAGCCGGGCGCGTCGCCTTAGAGAAATTCATCGGGGGTTGAAAAGTGCAGTACGAAATACTTGGACCAGTCCGGGTGGTGGACAGCCGCGGCAGCAGATTCGTCAGCGCCAAGAAGATGCAGGTGCTTCTCGTCCTGTTACTGATCCGCGCTCGTCAGGTCGTCTCCATCGACGAAGCCATAGCCGAGATTTGGGGGCAGAACCCCCCGCGCCGAGCCACAGCGGGCATCCACGTCTACATCTCCCAGTTGCGTAAGTTCCTCGGCCAACCGGGCTGCCGGAACAACCCGATCCTCACCCGGCCCCCGGGCTACCTGCTGCATCTGGAGGACGACCAGTTCGACGTGGACCGGTTCCAGGAACTGCTGCACCGGGGGCGTCTGCACCTCAAGGAGGGACGGCCGGAGCAGGCCGTGACCGCCTTCGAGGGCGGGCTGTCCCTGTGGCGCGGTCCGGTCCTCGGCGACCTGTGCGACGGGCCGGTCATCGCGGGCTTCGCCACGTGGCTGGAGGAGACCCGCCTGGAGTATCTGGAATGGCTGATCGAGGCGCAGTTGAGCCTCGGTCTGCACCGCGAGCTGATCGGCCGGCTGTCCGCGCTGACAGCCGAGTATCCCCTGCGGGAGACGTTCTACCGGCAGCTGATGCTGGCCCTGTGCCGCTCGGAGCGGCAGGCCGACGCGCTGCGGACGTACCAGCAGGCCCGGGCCCGGCTCAACGAGGAACTCGGCCTCGAACCCTGCCGGGCGCTGCGCGATCTGCAGCAGGCGATCCTCGTCGCGGACGAACGGCTGGAGCTGCCCGCGGCGGTGTGACCGCACCGTGCTCGTACAGGACGAGGGGCGGGCGAGGCCGACGGCTTCGCCCGCCCTTCCCCGTGCGCTAGGCCCGCACAGGCTGGCGCAGCCGCGCGGTCATCTCGGCCAGGACCCGCGGCCCGCTCTGGTCGCCGTGGACGAAGAAGTGGTCGCCGGGTACGACCAGCAGCTGGAACCCGGCCGCCGTCAACGGCCGCCAGCCGTCGGCGTCCCGCTCGGCGACCACCGGGTCGTCGGCGCCGTGGAACGCCGTCACCGGCACCCCGAGCGGCGGCTCCGCCGGGTCGTGCCGGTAGCTCTGCACCACCCGCAGGTCCGCGTAGCCGGCGCCGCCCAGGGCGACGTCCGCCTTGCCCGCCAGCTCCTCGCCCAGCTCGGCGCGCAGCGCCGTCTCGTAGAGCCGCGGATGGTCCCGCCGTGCCCGCGTCAGCTCCTCGTGCTCGGGCATCCGCTCGAAGCCGAGCCGCTGGGTCACCGAGCGCAGCCGGGCGCCGAGCGGGTTCTCCCCGCCGGTCGGCGCGCTGAAGGCGCCGACGAACAGGTGCCGCAGCAGCTCCCCGTACTCCCCGCCCAGCCGGTGGGCGAGGCGGTACGCGAGCAGAGCGCCCATGCTGTGCCCGTAGAAGGCGAACGGCCGGTCCAGGTACGGCTTCAGCGCCTGCGCGACGGCGTCGACGGCCTCGTGCGCGTCCACGATGCAGCGCTCGTCGGCCCGGTCCTCCCGGCCGGGCAACTGGACGGGGAGCACCTCGACCCCGGAGTCCGCGGTGCCCGGCCAGTCCCGGTACAGGGAGGCGCCGCGCCCGCCGTACGGCAGGCAGAACAGCCGCACCGCCGCGTCGTCCCCCGGCGCGACCGGCAGCCAGCGTGCGCCGTCCACGTCGTACGGGCGCGGCGCGGCCGGCGCGGCGCCCGCCGCCGGCCCGGCGACGCGCTCGACCACGTCGTCCAGCGAGGGGCCGGCGATGAGCAGGTCGACGGGGAGGTCCACGCCGGTCTCGGCGCGTACCCGCCGCCGCAGCTCCAGCGCGGCGAGGGAGTCGAGCCCGGTCTCGGCCAGCGGCCGGTCGGCGGGCACCTCGGCGGGCGGCAGCCCGAGCAGCTCCGCCACCATCCCGGTGAGCAGCTCCCGCAGCGCCGCGGCACGCCGCGCGCCGCTGCGCCGCCCCGGCGTCGGTCCGGCGCGTACGCCGCCGGCGGGCGCCTCGTCCGCTCCGCCGCCGGAGCCGATGACCCGGATCTCGGTGCCGCGGGCCCAGTTCACCGCCGCGCCGTCCCCCGCGACCAGCAGGTGTTCGCCGGCCAGCAGGTCGCCGACCGGCCCGGTGAGCCGGACGTGGCACCACAGGGAGCCCTCGGCCGGGTGCCCGAAGCCCACGTCGCCGAGGCGGGCGGTCATGAACAGGTCCCGCTCGGCCAGCTGCGGGCCGGCGGCGAGCGCGTAGAGCTGCACGCAGGCGTCCAGCATCCCGGCGGGCACGGGGAGTGCGCGGTCCGGCCGGCCGGGGGTGCCGCCGGTCTCCGCGGGCGTCGGCGGGCGGAACCTCGCCAGCACCTCGCCCTCGCCGAGCCACGCCTCCGCGATCCACTCGACGGACGGGCCCAGCGGGACGCCGCGCTCGGACATCCGCCGGTAGAACTCGGCGCCTTCCAGGCGCACCGGGCACCGCTCGCGGATCTCCGCCCGCGCCGCTTCCGGCAGCGGGTGCGGCGCCGGCCCGGCCGCCGCTCCCCCGCCGCCGGCGGGCAGCCGGCCGGCGGCGTGCCGGTGCCAGCCCTCGTCGCCCGGGTGCTCCGGTTCCGGCGCGGCGTCGCCGGCCGGCCGGCTGTGTACGGAGAACTCCGCCCAGCCGTCGCCGTCCGCCGGGCCGACCGCCAGGTGCACGGTGCGCTCCCGGCCGGGGGCGAGGGTCAGCGCCCGCTCGAACCGCACGCCGTTCAGGCGCAGCCCGGCGCCGCCGCGGGCGGCGGAGGCCAGCAGCTCCTGGTAGTGGCCGACGTGCAGCACCCCGGCGGTGTCGGCCAGTTCGGGCAGGACCGCGCGGCTGACCGCGGTGGTGTACTGGCGCTGCGCGAGCGGCGACGCGACCTGCCGCAGCCCGAGCGCGCCGAGGGGCGCACCGGCCCCGGACGCCGCGGGAGCGGCATCGAATGCCGCGGCGTCCGGGCGGTGCGCACGGCGTCGGAACGTCTGGCCCGGCAGGTCCAGCCGGGCGCGTTCGTAGCCGTGGTCGAAGGCGGACCAGTCGACGTCCCGGCCGGAGACGTGCCGGTCGGCCAGCCAGTCGAGCAGTTCCCGCCAGATGTCCGCGCCCGGAAGTCCCCGGATCTCGCCGGCGCCGG
>NZ_BAAAPF010000183.1:0-14549 GCF_039531005.1 Streptomyces synnematoformans | reverse complement strand
GCGGCGGGGGAGCGGGGCGCGCGGGCGCCGGGGGCGGAGGAGGAGCGGCTGGCGGTCGAGGCGTGGCGTACGGGCGGCCCGGCGCTGGCGGTGCGCGCCCGTACCGAGGAACCGCCGCCGCCGGCGGAGCCGGCCGCAGCCGCGGACACAGACACAGGCACAGCCGCAGATACAGGCACAGCCGCAGCCGCAGCCGCGGGCTCGGGCTCGGGTCCCGGTGTTGAAGAGTCCGGCGGCACGCTGCCGCTGGGCGTGGAGCTGCTCGTGGCCGTCCCCGACCGGCCGGGCGTCCTGCCGGCGGTCGCGGGCGTGCTGGCGCTGCACCGGCTGACGGTGCGCACCGCCGAGCTGCGCCCCCTGCGGCTGCCCCCCGGCGTGGCCGGCGACCCCGGCCCCGGCGCCCCGCACGTGCTCCTCCTCAACTGGCGCGTCGCCGCCGAGTTCGGCTCCCTCCCCGCCGCCGACCGCCTCCGCGCCGACCTCCTGCGCGTCCTCGACGGCACCCTCGACGTGCCCGCCCGGCTCGCCGAGCGGGAGAAGGCCTACCGGCCCCGCCGCCGCGGCACCCCCGCCCCGCCGCCCCGCGTGACCGTCGCGCGCGGCAGCTCCCAGGTCGCCACCGTCATCGAGGTCCGCGCCCAGGACGCCCCCGGCCTGCTGCACCGCATCGGCCGCGCGCTGGAGACGGCCGGCGTGCAGGTGCGCGGCGCGTACGTCAGCACCCTCGGCGCCAACGCCGTCGACGCCTTCTACGTCACCGACACCGCCGGCCGCCCGCTGGCCGAAGCCCGGGCCGGCGAGGTGGCGGATGCGCTGGCGGCGGCGCTGGGCTGACCCGGCCGTCCGCGGCCCCGGGGCGTCGTTCCCGCCGGGGCCGCCCCTGGCGAGGGTGTTTGTCCCGCGCGCCGGATACCCTAGAGGACGATTGCCTCCGCCCCCGACCCGAGGACCGACGAGCGCCGTGTTCGACACTCTTTCCGACCGCCTGGCGAGTACGTTCAAAAACCTCCGGGGCAAGGGCCGCCTGTCCGAGGCGGACATCGACGCCACCGCGCGCGAGATCCGCGTCGCCCTCCTGGAGGCGGATGTCGCGTTGCCCGTCGTGCGGGCCTTCATCAAGCAGGTCAAGGACCGTGCGCTGGGCGCCGAGGTCTCCCAGGCCCTCAACCCGGCCCAGCAGGTCATCAAGATCGTCAACGAGGAGCTGGTCGGCATCCTCGGCGGCGAGACCCGCAGACTGCGGTTCGCCAAGAACCCGCCGACCGTGATCATGCTCGCCGGCCTGCAGGGCGCCGGCAAGACGACCCTCGCGGGCAAGCTCGGCACGTGGCTGGCGCGTCAGGGCCACACGCCCATGCTGGTCGCCGCCGACCTCCAGCGCCCCAACGCCGTCAACCAGTTGCAGGTCGTCGGCGAGCGCGCGTCCGTCGCCGTCTTCGCGCCCGAGCCGGGCAACGGCGTCGGCGACCCCGTCCGGGTCGCGAAGGACTCCCTCGCGCACGCCCGCGACAAGCAGTACGACGTCGTGATCGTCGACACCGCCGGCCGCCTCGGCGTCGACGCCGAGATGATGCAGCAGGCCGCCGACATCCGGGACGCGGTCGGCCCCGACGAGATCCTCTTCGTCGTCGACGCGATGATCGGCCAGGACGCCGTCAGCACCGCGGAGGCGTTCCGCGACGGCGTCGGCTTCGACGGCGTCGTGCTCTCCAAGCTGGACGGCGACGCCCGCGGCGGCGCCGCGCTGTCCATCGCGCAGGTCACCGGCAAGCAGATCATGTTCGCCTCCAACGGCGAGAAGCTGGACGACTTCGACGCGTTCCACCCGGACCGCATGGCGTCCCGCATCCTCGGCATGGGCGACATGCTGTCGCTGATCGAGAAGGCGGAGCAGACCTTCAGCCAGCAAGAGGCCGAGAAGATGGCGGCCAAGCTGGCGAAGGGGCCCAAGGAGTTCACGCTCGACGACTTCCTGGCGCAGATGGAGCAGGTCCGCAAGATGGGCTCCATCTCCAAGCTGCTCGGCATGATGCCCGGCATGGGCCAGATGAAGGAGCAGATCAACAACCTCGACGAGCGGGACGTGGACCGCACCGCCGCGATCATCAAGTCGATGACGCCGGGGGAGCGCAGCGACCCGGTGATCATCAACGGCTCGCGCCGGGCCCGTATCGCGCGCGGCTCGGGTGTCGAGGTCAGCGCGGTGAAGAACCTGGTGGAGCGGTTCTTCGAGGCGCGCAAGATGATGTCGCGGATGGCCCAGGGCGGCGGCGTGCCGGGCATGCCGAACATGCCCGGGATGCCGGGCGGCACGGGCGGCGGCAAGCGCAAGGGCAAGCAGCAGAAGAAGGCCAAGGGGCGCCAGCGCAGCGGCAACCCGATGAAGCGCAAGGCCGACGAGCAGGCCGCGGCCGAGCGCCGGGCCGGCGCGGGCGGCCCGTTCGGCGGCGGCGCGGAGCAGTCCCCGCAGGACTTCGAGCTGCCGGAGGAGTTCAAGAAGCTGCTCTGACCGCCCCCCGCCGCGGGCCGCCGGCGGCCCCGTAAACGAGTACCTGCGGCCCGCGGCCACGCTCTACGATCTCCGCCATGGCGAAGGCACCCGTACTCACCCGCCAGGCGGACGACTTTCCGCGCTGGTACCAGGACCTGATCACCAAGGCCGAGCTGGCCGACAACGGTCCGGTGCGCGGCACGATGGTCATCCGACCGTACGGGTACGGGCTGTGGGAGCGCACGCAGCGGGAGATGGACGACCGGATCAAGGCGACGGGCGCGCAGAACGCGTACTTCCCGCTGTTCATCCCGCAGTCCTACCTGGCCAGGGAGGCCGAGCACGTCGAGGGCTTCGCGCCGGAGCTGGCCGTCGTCACCCACGGCGGCGGCAGGGAACTCCCGGAGCCGGTCGTGGTCCGGCCCACCTCCGAGACGATCGTCAACGACTACTTCGCCAAGTGGGTGCAGAGCTACCGCGACCTGCCGCTGCTGATCAACCAGTGGGCCAACGTGGTGCGCTGGGAGCTGCGGCCGCGCATGTTCCTGCGCACGACGGAGTTCCTGTGGCAGGAGGGGCACACCGCCCACGCCACGTACGAGGAGGCCCGGGACTTCGCGGCGCGCATCCAGCGCGAGGTGTACGCCGACTTCATGACCGGTGTGCTGGCGATCGACGTGCTCCCGGGGCGCAAGACCGCAGCCGAGCGGTTCGCCGGCGCCCTCAACACCCTCACCCTCGAAGCGATGATGCGCGACGGCAAGGCGCTGCAGATGGGCACCAGCCACGAGCTGGGCCAGAACTTCGCCCGCGCGTTCGGCACCCGCTACCTCACCGCGGACGGCGCGCGCAGCCACGTGTGGCAGACCTCCTGGGGGTCCACGACCCGCATGGTCGGCGGCATGATCATGGTCCACGGCGACGACGACGGGCTGCGCGTCCCACCGCGTCTCGCGCCCGTGCAGGCCGTGGTGCTGGCCGTGAAGGACGACGAGGACGTGCTCGCCAGGGTGCGCGAGGCGGGTGACCGGCTGGCCGCCGCCGGCGTACGGGTCCGGGTCGACGACCGCGTCGACGTCCCCTTCGGCCGGCGGGCCGTGGACTGGGAGCTGAAGGGCGTGCCCGTACGGGTCGAGATCGGCCCGCGCGACCTGGCCGCCGGGACCGCCACGCTCGTCCGGCGCATCCCGGGCCGCCGGGAGCCCGTCGCGCTCGACGCCCTGCTCGACGAGCACGCGGGGCTGCTGCCGAAGATTCTCGAAGAGGATCAGGAACGGTTGCTGCGCGAGTCGCGTCGAATGCGTGTGGAACGTACGACGGACGTCCGGACGGTCGCCGAGGCGGCCGAGGCCGCGGCGGCCGGCGGCTGGGCCCGTATCCCGTGGGCGGACCTCGGCCCGGAGGGCGAGGCGCGGCTCGCGGAGCAGGCCGTGTCCGTGCGCTGTCTGGTCACGGCGGACGGGGCGGTGCCGGAGGCGGACGACGAGCCGGGTACGCTCGCCGTCGTCGCCCGGGCGTACTGACCGCCGGGGGCGGGGCCGTACGCGGGAGGCGGCGGGGACGCACGGTGCGAAGGGCGCATGACGGTGCACAAGCGGTCACGTACGGCTTTGTTGTGACCTGATCATTTAAGCGGCAGACCTCCACAGATCAGCACAGGCGCCCCGTCCCCACCGCATCATCGTGAACTGACTGGTAGATGCAAATTATTTGGGATGCCGGGAATCGGAACACCGGGGGCACCCCGCTCGTTAGTCCCGACGTGAGCACGACACCACTTGTACTTGCCGCGGAGCTGGCAGCCGCGTGGGCCGAGATTCAGCGGTACCACCCCGAGCTGCCGGACCTCGCCGCGCCGGAATCACTGATCGGGGAGTCCTCGTCCGCCTGCGGGGCGGAGCTGTCCTTCGAGCGACTCCTGCACGAAGCCGTCCACGGAATTGCCGCAGCCCGCGGAGTCAGGGACACCTCCCGGGCCGGCCGGTACCACAACAGACGTTTCCTCGCCATCGCCGAGGAGCTGGGTCTCGACCACCCCGACGAGCCCCACCCCAGCAGCGGGTTTTCCCTGGTCACCCTCACCCCGGCCGCCAAGAAGCGCTACCGCGCGGCCGGTGAGCGCCTCCGCAAGGCGCTGCGGGCGCACGACGCGGCCACCGCCGCCGACAGCCCGCGCAGCTTCCGCGGTCCTGCGGCCCGGCACGGGTCGTCGGGCGGCGGCGTGCGGGTGAAGGCCGTGTGCGACTGCGGACGGAACGTCCGCGTCGTGCCGTCGGTCCTGGCCCAGGCCCCGATCGTGTGCGGCGGCTGCGGCAAGCCCTTCCGCATCCCGGAACCCGTCGCGGCGGCCTGACCTCCCGGGCCCCGGCCTCCCCGGGCCGTACCCCCGGGCGCCGGACCCCCGGTCACCGCAGCCCTCGTCACCGCCCCCCACCTGATCCGATATCGGCGTGCCCGCACGCGCGCCGGCGGACCGCCCACCGGATCGCGGGGGCGGGGGCGTCGGTGCCGTGTGGCACAATGGTGAGCTGAACTCGACAGCCGCACAGGACCCCTCTCTCCTCCGGCTGGCGCGTCCATCGGGCGCCAGGGCACTGCAACCCCACGCAGCACCCCCGCGCGCCCAATCACGTCAACTCCAGGAGACACCACTCCCGTGGCAGTCAAGATCAAGCTGAAGCGGCTGGGCAAGATCCGGTCGCCGCACTACCGCATCGTCGTCGCCGACTCGCGCACCCGCCGTGACGGCCGGGCCATCGAGGAGATCGGGCTGTACCACCCGGTCCAGAACCCCTCGCGCATCGAGGTCGACTCGGAGCGGGCGCAGTACTGGCTGGGCGTCGGCGCGCAGCCGACCGAGCCGGTGCTCGCCATCCTCAAGGTCACCGGCGACTGGCAGAAGTTCAAGGGCCTGCCGGCCCCCGAGCCGATGAAGGTCCCGGAGCCGAAGGCCGACAAGCGGGCACTCTTCGAGGCCGCCGCCAAGGACGCCGCCGACGAGCCCAAGGGCAACGCGGTGACCCCCAAGGCGAAGAAGGCCGACAAGGGCGGAAAGGCCGACAAGACCGACAAGGCTGACAAGGCCGAGAAGAAGGCCGACGCCGAGCCCGCCGAGGCCCCGGCCGAGGCCGCCGGGGCCTGACGATGCTCGAAGAAGCCCTTGAGCACCTGGTGAAGGGCATCGTCGACAACCCCGACGAGGTCGAGGTCAGCGCGCGCAACCTGCGCCGCGGGCGGGTGCTGGAGGTCCGGGTGCACCCCGAGGACCTCGGCAAGGTCATCGGCCGCAACGGCCGCACCGCCCGCTCCCTGCGCACCATCGTCGGCGCGCTCGGCGGCCGCGGCATCCGCGTCGACCTCGTCGACGTGGACCAGGTCCGCTGAACCGCCGCCGCGCGGCGCAGCGGGACAGTCGTCACCGGCACGGGCCGGGGAGGCCGGCAGGCGCCCCGGCCCGTCGCCGTACGCGGATCCGCGGCCGTACGCCCGCGGCGGCCACGTCGTACGAACCCGCGGCGGCACACGTCGTACGAAGAGGAAGGCACCCGTGCAGCTGGTAGTCGCGCGGATCGGCCGCGCCCACGGGATCAAGGGCGAGGTCACCGTCGAGGTACGCACCGACGAGCCCGAGCGGCGGCTCGGCCCCGGCGCCGTCCTGGCCACCGACCCGGCGTCCGCCGGGCCGCTGACCGTCGCCGCCGGGCGGGTGCACAGCGGCCGGCTGCTGCTGCGCTTCGAGGGCGTCGCCGACCGCACCGCCGCCGAGGCCCTGCGCAACACCCTCCTCGTCGCCGACGTGGACCCCGCGGAGGCCCCGGAGGACCCCGAGGAGTTCTACGACCACCAGCTCGCCGACCTCGACGTCGTGCTGCGCGACGGCACCCCCGTGGGGCGCGTCGCGCAGGTGGCGCACCTGCCGTACCAGGACCTGCTGGTCGTGGCCCGCCCCGACGGCGGCGAGGCGCTGATCCCGTTCGTCGCCGAGATCGTGCCCGAGGTCGACCTCGACGCGCAGCGCGTCGTCGTCGAGCCGCCGCCCGGGCTGCTGGACCAGGCCGCCGGCGACGAGGGCCGCGGCGGGGGAGAGGGCGCCGCGTGAGGATCGACGTCGTCTCGATCTTCCCCGCGTATCTGGAGCCGCTGAAGCTCTCGCTCCTCGGCAAGGCCATCGAACGCGGCCACCTCGACGTGCACGTCCACGACCTGCGCCGGTGGGCCGTCGACCGGCACAGCACCGTGGACGACACCCCGTACGGCGGCGGCCCCGGCATGGTCATGAAGGCCGGGCCGTGGGGCGCGGCCCTGGACGCCGTCGCCGGCTCCGGACCCGGCGACCCCGTGCTCGTCGTCCCCACCCCCAGCGGCCGGCCCTTCACCCAGGAGCTGGCCGTGGAGCTGGCCGCCGAGCCCTGGCTGGTCTTCGCCCCCGCCCGGTACGAGGGCATCGACCGCCGGCTGATCGAGGAGTACGCCGGCCGCTACCGCCTGCACGAGGTGTCCATCGGCGACTACGTCCTCGCCGGCGGCGAGGCGCCCGTGCTCGTCATCGCCGAGGCCGTCGTGCGCCTCCTGCCCGGCGTCCTCGGCAATGCCGCCTCCCACCAGGACGACTCCTTCGCCCCCGGCGCCATGGCCGACCTCCTCGAAGGCCCCGTCTACACCAAGCCCTCCGAGTGGCGCGGCCGGCCCGTACCCGACGTGCTGCTCAGCGGCGACCACGGCCGCATCGCCCGCTGGCGCCGCGACCAGGCGCTGCGCCGCACCGCCGAGATCCGCCCCGACCTGATCGAACGGGCCGGGCCCGGCGCGTACGACAAGGCCGACCGGGCACTCCTCGCCGAACTCGGCTGGACCGAGGGGAGCGACGGACGATTTTGGCGTACGGCCGACGACGTGGAAGAATAGGCGGCTGCTGACTGCCGTCCGACGCGGCGCCCCTGCCACAGGGGGACACGACGCCCGTACGACGCTGCAGCATCCTCTGTCCCACTTCGGACTCTTGTCGATGACCTGTGGCATCGGCGAAGAAAGCAGACGGTCATGAACCTTCTCGAAAGCGTCGACGCAGCCTCCCTGCGCGACGACATCCCGGCCTTCCGGCCCGGCGACACGGTCAACGTCCACGTGCGCGTCATCGAGGGCAGCCGCTCCCGTGTCCAGCAGTTCAAGGGTGTCGTCATCCGCCGGCAGGGCGCCGGGGTCCGCGAGTCCTTCACCGTCCGCAAGGTGAGCTTCGGCGTCGGCGTCGAGCGCACCTTCCCGGTGCACACCCCGGTCGTCGAGAAGATCGAGCTGGTGACCCGCGGCCAGGTCCGCCGCGCCAAGCTGTACTACCTGCGCGACCTCCGCGGCAAGGCCGCGAAGATCAAGGAGAAGCGCGAGCGCTGATGCGCCCTGTCCACGCGGGCGAACCGCCATATTAGGCTTCGCTGCGATGGACACTGAGCTGCGGCCCGAGGAGCGCGACGGCCCCTCTTCCCCGGAGTCCGGGCGGGAGGAGCCGTCGCGCTCCTCGTTTCTGCGCCCGCTGCGCTGGGCCGTCGCCCTCGCGGCCGCCTGTACCGTCGTCGGGCTGCTCGTCAGTGCCTTCGTCGTCCAGCCGTTCCTCGTGCCGAGCGGTTCGATGGAACCGGTTCTCCAGCCCGGTGACCGGGTATTGGTCAACAAGCTCGCTTACGCGTTCGGGGACGAACCGAAGCGCGGAGACGTTGTCGTCTTCGACGGCACCGGAACCTTCGCCGCCGCCGGCGGCGGCGGGGGGCCGGTGTCGGGCCTGCTGCGCAAGGCCGGAGCGGCCACCGGCCTTGCCGAGTCCGACGGCACCGACTACGTGAAACGCGTCATCGGTGTCGGTGGTGACCGGGTGGTCTGCTGCGACGCACGGGGGAGGTTGACGGTGAACGGAAAGCCGCTCGACGAGCGGGATTACCTGTATCCGGGCGATGCCCCGTCGCTGGTCGAGTTCGACGTCATCGTGCCGCCGGGCCGGCTGTGGGTCATGGGCGACCACCGCAGCGACTCCCGCGACTCCCGCGACCACCTCGGGTCGCCGGGCGGCGGCACGGTGTCGGTGGACAAGGTCATCGGCAGGGCGGAGTGGCGGGGGTGGCCGCCGGACCGGGTCGGTTCACTGGGGCGGCCGGCGTATGGGGGGTAGCCACGCGCGGTACGCGGGCGGCGGCCCGGAGGACGGGCACGGTGCGGGCGGCGGGCACGGCGACGGCCGTGCGCCGCGGGAGCCCCGTGAGCCGTACGCGCCGGGCGGCGGGCGCGGACCGCGCGATCCGTACGCCTCCGGCGGCGGGTCGGGACCGCGCGATCCGTACGCGCCCGGCGGCGAGCCGGGGCCGAGGATCGGCGGCAGGGCGGAGCGCCGCAAGGCGGCCAAGCGGGCGAAGCGGCGCAGAACGCGCTCGCGGATAAAGGAGATCCCGCTCATCATCGGCGCGGCCATGCTGATAGCGCTGGGCGTCAAGACCTTCCTGCTGCAGGCGTTCGTCATCCCCTCCGGATCGATGGAGCAGACGATCCGGATCGGCGACCGCGTCGTCGTCGACAAGCTCACGCCCTGGTTCGGCGCGAAGCCCGAGCGCGGCGACATCGTCGTCTTCAAGGACCCGGGCGGCTGGCTCAGCAACCAGGAGGAGGACCGGCTCGACGACCCGGTGGGCGTCGCGCAGGCCAAGGACGTGCTGACGTTCATCGGGCTGCTGCCCTCGGAGCACGAGCAGGACCTCATCAAGCGGGCCGTGGCGGTCGGCGGCGACCGGGTGGCCTGCTGCGACGAGACGGGTCGGGTCACGGTCAACGGAAAGCCGCTGGTGGAGCCGTACCTGCACCCGGGCGACAAGCCGTCGCAGCGCACCTTCGACGTCACCGTGCCGGACGGCCGGATCTTCGTCATGGGCGACCACCGCTCCAACTCCGCGGACTCGCGCTACCACCTCGACGGCCCGCACCACGGCACGATCGCGGAGGAGGACGTGGTCGGCAGGGCCATGGTCATCGCCTGGCCGCTCGGCCACTGGGACAAGTTCGACTCACCGGATACCTACGCCTCGGTTCCGGAATCCGGCGAGCGGGCGAATAAGGTGTCCTCGAAAGAAGTGGGCCGAATGGATCCCCTCCCGACTCCTGCGGAACTCTCGCTCGTTATGGGAGTGGTGGGCCTGCACCTGACCCGGGGCAGGCGGCGGCAAGGTGAGGAGTGGATGTGGGGGACGTGGCAGTCAGCGCCCGGTCCGGTCACGAGGGCCCCGAAGACAGGCCCGGTCAGGAACGTGCGCAGCAGCCGTCCGACGGCCCTCCCGGCGGCCCTGAGGGGCAGCCTCCGGCCGACGGCCCGGCGGACGCCCCCGGGGACGACGCCCGGCCCGCCTCCCCCGCCCGGCCCGACCTCCCGCCGTATACCGCGGCCGGTCCTCCCGGCGGCCCTGCGGCGGCGGAAGCGGGCTCGATGAGCGACGGCGGAGGCGGCGCCGGGGGAGGCGCCGAGGGTACGGACGGGTCGGGCGGCGGTGGCGGCGCGGACGGCGCCGGCGCGGCCGGCGCCCGCGGGAAGAAGCAGCGCTCCTTCTGGAAGGAGCTGCCGATCCTCATCCTCGTCGCGCTGGTGCTCGCGCTGATCATCAAGACCTTCCTGGTCCAGGCGTTCTCCATCCCTTCCAACTCCATGCAGAACACCCTGCAGGTCGGCGACCGGGTGCTGGTGGACAAGCTCACGCCCTGGTTCGGCGCCGAGCCGGAGCGCGGGGAGGTCGTCGTCTTCCACGACCCGGGCGGCTGGCTGAACGAGGCGCCGCAGTCGGACTCCGGGCCCGTGCTCGAAGGCATCCAGAAGGGCCTGAGCTTCATCGGCCTGATGCCCTCGGCGGAGGAGCAGGACCTCATCAAGCGCGTCATCGCGGTCGGCGGGGACACCGTGGAGTGCAAGGGCGCCGGCCCCGTGAAGGTCAACGGCAAGGCGCTCGATGAGACGTCGTACATCTTCCCCGGGAACACTCCCTGCGAGGACAACGACTTCGGGCCGGTGAAGGTCCCCGAGGGCAAGCTGTGGGTGATGGGTGACCACCGGCAGGACTCGCTCGACTCCCGGTACCACGAGAAGTCGCCGGACAAGGGCTTCGTCGACGAGGACCTGGTCGTCGGGCGGGCCATCGCCCGCGCCTGGCCGATCGACCGCTGGGGGACGCTGCCGGTGCCGGGCACCTTCGACCAGCCCGGGCTGAACGCCGCCGCCGGCGGTGCGGCGCCGGCCGCGCTGGGGCTGGCCGGGGCGGTGCCTCTGGTGCTGTGGCGGCGGCGCCGGCTGATCCGCAAGGCGGACCTGAACGGCTGAGACAGGCCCCGGAGGCTCAAGGGCCCTTCCGGGGGCTCAGGGGCCGTCGGAGGACTCGGAGAGGGCCGCCCACGTGTCCGGGGCCGGCGCTGCGGGGCGTACGGCCCGGGGGCTACGGGGCCGTCCGGGTGACAGTGCCGCGGGGCGCCGGAGCCCCTCCCGGCGTACGCGACCGTCCCGGCCTGCGCTTTCACGGGCGCGGGCCGCTCCCGCCGCGGTCGCGGGCGTCGCTGGCCGGGGCGGTTCGCCGAGCGGGCTGACTGGCCGCCGTACCTCTGGGTAGTGTGCGGCCATGAGCAGCAGCGGAGCCGGTCGCCGAGGGAGCGTGCTGTCGGGTCTGGCCGTGGCCCTCGGCTGCGTGCTGTTCCTCGGCGGCTTCGCCTGGGGCGCGGTGGTGTACCGGCCGTACACCGTGCCGACCCCGTCGATGGCGCCCACCGTCGCCTCCGGCGACCGGGTGCTGGCCGAGCGGATCTCGGGCGACGAGGTGCGCCGCGGCGACGTCGTGGTCTTCGAGGACGCGGCGTGGGGCGACCTGCCCATGATCAAGCGGGTGGTCGCGGTCGGCGGGGACACGGTCGGCTGCTGCGACGGACAGGGGCGGCTGACGGTCGACGGCACGCCGGTGGCCGAGCCGTACGTCACGGACAGTGAGCGCGCGGCGCAGGGCGACTTCCCCGCGACGACCGTGCCGGAGGGGAAGATCTTCCTGCTCGGCGACCACCGCGGCGACTCCGTCGACTCCCGCAACCACCTCGCCGAATCCGGCGGCGGCGCCATACCCCGCGACGCCGTCGAGGGCCGGGTCGACGCGACGGCGTGGCCGTTCGGCAGCGCGGGCATGCTGGAGCGCCCGGACGGCTTCGCGGCGCTCCCCGGCGGGGTCTCCGAGCCCGGGCCGCTGCGGCTGCTGCTGCTCGCGGTCGTCGCCGGGGCGGCGCTGATCCTGGGCGGCGCGGCCTACGGGCCGGTTTCCGGCTATGCCCGGGCCCGTCGCGCCCGGGGGACGCACAATGGGGTCACGCACAGGCGGAAGGGGAACGTGCCATGAGCGCCGAGGACCTCGAGAAGTACGAGACCGAGATGGAGCTGAAGCTCTACCGGGAGTACCGCGACGTCGTCGGTTTGTTCAAATACGTGATCGAGACCGAGCGACGTTTCTACCTCACCAACGACTACGAGATGCAGGTCCACTCGGTTCAGGGCGAGGTCTTCTTCGAGGTGTCCATGGCGGACGCCTGGGTCTGGGACATGTACCGGCCGGCCCGCTTCGTCAAGCAGGTGCGGGTGCTCACGTTCAAGGATGTGAACATCGAGGAGCTGAGCAAGTCCGACCTGGAGCTTCCCTCCGACGACCTCGGCTGAGCCCTCCGGTGCCTCACCCCGATGGGTGAGGGAGTTGTCCACAACCCGTCGGTTGTCCACCAAGATCCACACGTCTGCCCGCGGCCCGGCACAGTCGGACGCGGGAGGTGGTGCCGGATGCCGAAGCAGCGGCAGGCGCTCGGACAGTACGGGGAACGGATCGCGGAGCGACGCCTCGCCGAGGCGGGAATGACCGTCCTGGCGCGGAACTGGCGATGCGGCGACGGCGAGATCGACATCGTCGCGCTCGACGGCGAAGCCCTCGTCGTCTGCGAGGTCAAGACCAGACGGGAAGGCGGCTGGGCGCACCCGATGGCCGGCGTGCCGCCGGCCAAGGCCGACCGGCTGCGCCGGCTCGCCGAGGCGTGGGTGCTGCGGCACGGCGGCGCCCCGCCGGGCGGCGTGCGGATCGACGTCGTCGGCGTCGTGCTGCCGGAGCGCGGCGCCCCCGTCGTCGAGCACGTGCGGGGGGCCGCCTGATGGGGTTCGCCCGCACCTGCTCGGTCGCCCTCGTCGGCGTGGAGGGCGTCGTCGTCGAGGTCCAGGCCGACCTGGAGCCCGGCGTCGCCACGTTCACGCTGGTCGGACTCCCGGACAAGAGCCTGACCGAAAGCCGCGACCGGGTGCGCGCCGCCGTGGTCAACTCCGGCGTCGACTGGCCGCAGAAAAAGCTCACCGTCGGCCTCAGCCCCGCCGCCGTACCCAAGTCCGGCAGCGGCTTCGACCTCGGCATCGCCTGCGCGACCCTCGGCGCCGCCGGGCGCATCGCGCCCGACGCCCTCACCGGGCTCGTCATGGTCGGCGAGCTGAGCCTCGACGGCCGCGTCGGGCCCGTGCCCGGCGTGCTGCCCGCCGTGCTCGCCGCCGCCGACGCCGGCTGCCGCCAGGTCGTCGTCCCCGAAGCCGCCGCGGGCGAGGCCACCCTCGTGCCCGACGTCTCCGTCCTCGGCGTACGCAGCCTGCGGCAGCTCATCGCCGTCCTCAACGACGAACAGCCCCCGGAGGAACCCGCCGACCCCGACGCCGCCGCCGCGCCCCCCTCGGCCCGCCTCGCCGTGCCCGGAGCCGGCTGGTGCACCCCGGCGGCCGTCGGCCCCGGCGCGTACCGGCCCGACCTCACCGACGTCGCCGGACAGCACCAGGCCCGCTACGCCCTCGAAGTGGCCGCCGCCGGCGGCCACCACCTCTACCTCAAAGGCCCGCCGGGAGCGGGCAAGACGATGCTGGCGGAACGGCTCCCCGGGCTGCTGCCGCCCCTGACGGAGGCCGAGTCGCTCGAAGTGACCGCGATCCACTCGGTGGCCGGCACCCTGCCCGCCGGCCAGCCGCTCGTCGGCGAAGCCCCCTACGCCGCCCCGCACCACTCCGCGACCCTGCCCGCCCTCATCGGCGGCGGCAACGCCCTGCCGAAGCCCGGGGCGGTCTCCCTGGCGCACCGCGGAGTGCTCTTTCTGGACGAGGCGCCGGAATTCAGCGGACGGATCCTCGACGCCCTCAGACAGCCGCTGGAATCCGGGCACGTCGTGGTGGCCCGGAGCGCGGGCGTCGTGCAGTTCCCGGCCCGCTTCCTCATGGTCCTCGCCGCCAACCCCTGCCCCTGCGGCCGCTTCGCCCGCCAGGAGGGCGGCTGCGAGTGCGCGCCCACGGTCATCCGGCGCTACCAGGGCAGGCTCACCGGCCCGCTCCTCGACCGCGTCGACCTCCGCGTCGCCGTCGACGCCGTCAGCCGCGCGGAGCTCTCGGCCGTCGGCGAACGCGCCGAACCCACCGCCGACGCGGCCGCCCGGGTCCGGGCCGCCCGCGACCGCGCCGCCGTCCGCTACGCCGGCACCGCCTGGCGCACCAACGGCGAGGTTCCCGGCCACGAGCTGCGCCGCCGCTGGCACCCCGCACCCGGCGTCCTCGCCCCCGCCGAACGCGACCTGGAACGCGGCCTGCTCACCGCCCGCGGCCTCGACCGCGTCCTCCGCGTCGCCTGGACCGTCGCCGACCTCGCGGGCCACGACCGACCCGGCGCGGACGACATCGCCGCCGCCCTGGAACTCCGCACGGGCGTGCCCCGCGGCACCCGCAGCCCGGCAGCGAGGGAGGCCGTGGAATGAACACGCACCGGAAGCCGGCGTGGAAGCGGCGGAGCGACGCGGTCACGGGCCGGAACGCCGGGCCGGTCCCGGACCCTGCCGTGGCTCCGGCCGTGGCCCAGGTCGTGGCTCCGGCCGCGGACCAGGCCGTGGGCCCGGCCGTCCGGCCCGGCCCGGGCGCCGCGCCGGTCAGCGGTCGCGTCGCGGCGCCCGGCTCCGCGGCCGGCCGGGACCGGGACCCGGAGCCCGCCCCGGACGCCGGGCCGGTCCCGGC
>NZ_BAAAPF010000182.1:0-14637 GCF_039531005.1 Streptomyces synnematoformans | reverse complement strand
GCCACCCGCTCGCCGGGCAGCGGCCCGCCGCGCAGCACCGCCGCGGCGGCGACGGCCGCCGGCTCCAGCAGCGCGGCGGCGCGCCCGTCGTCGTAGTCGTCCAGGACGTGCAGCAGCCGCGCCGGCACGGTCACGGTCTCCGCGAACGCGCCCGGCCGGGTGAAGCCCGTCTCGTCGTACGGCCCCTCGCACAGGTTCGTCTCGCCGGCCCGGCAGCGCGTGCAGACCTGGCAGCAGCGGAAGCCCTCGGCGACGGTCCTCCGCCCGGCCAGCGCCTCGTCGACGCCGGGCCCGACGGCCTCGACGGTCCCCGACCACTCGTGCCCGGGCGTGACCGGGTACGTGAGGTAGCCGGCCGGCCGGGTGCCGTCGTACACCTCGCGGTCGCTGCCGCACACCCCGGCCGCGTACACCCGCACCCGCACCTCGCCGGGCTGGAGCAGCCCGGTCGCCACGCTCTCGACCCGCGCCCGGCCGGGCCGCTCCAGGACGACCGCGCGGTGTGTCCGTGTCTCAGGCATCGGGGTTCCGCTTCTCCCAGCCGTCCGCCCACAGGTCGAAGTGCGCCCGTTGCTGCGGGAACTCCGCCGCCGCGTCGGTGTCCAGCTCCACGCCCAGGCCCGGCGCCTGCGAGCGGGCGAAGTAGCCGTCGACGACCTCGGGCGCGCCCTTGACGACCTTCTTGATCTCGGCGTCGGCGAAGTCGTTGAAGTGCTCCAGGATCTTGAAGTTGGGCGTGGAGAAGCCGACCTGGAGGGAGGCGGAGGTCAGCACGGGGCCGCCGACGTTGTGCGGGGCGAGCAGCACGTAGTGGGTCTCGGCGGTGGCGGCGAGCTTGCGGGTCTCCAGGATGCCGCCGATGTGCCCCACGTCCGGCTGGACGATGTCCGCGGCCTGGCTCTCGAACAGCTCACGGAACTCGACCCGGTCGTGGATCCGCTCGCCGGTCGCCACCGGTAGGTCCACCTTCCGCGCCACCTTCGCCAGCGCCTTGAGGTTCTCCGGCGGCACCGGCTCCTCCAGCCAGGCCGGCCGGTAGGGCGCCATCTCGCGCGCCAGCCGCACCGCGGTGGCCGGCGAGAAGCGGCCGTGCATCTCCAGCATCAGCTCCGTCTCGTCGCCGACGGCGTCCCGGACGGCCTCGATGAGGGAGACGGCGTAGCGGGACTCGGCGTGGTCCAGCTCGAAGCGGCCGGCGCCGAACGGGTCGATCTTCAGCGCCCGGTAGCCGCGGTCGACCACCCGGCGGGCGGCCTCGTGGTACGCCTCCGGGGTGCGCTCGGTGGTGTACCAGCCGTTGGCGTACGCCTTGACCCGGTCGGTCGCCGCGCCGCCGAGGAGCTGCCACACCGGCACGCCCAGCGCCTTGCCCTTGATGTCCCAGCAGGCCGTCTCCACGCAGGCGATCCCCGACATCACGATCTCGCCGGCCCGGCCGAAGTCGCCGTACTTCATCCGGCGGACCAGGTCCTCGATCGCGAACGGGTCGGAGCCCGCGATGTGATTCACCTCCGCCTCGCGCAGATAGCCGGTCAGGGCGTCGGTGTGGCCCAGCATCCGGGTCTCGCCGACCCCGGTCAGGCCCTCGTCGGTGTGTACCTGGACGTAGGTCAGGTTCCGCCAGGGCGTGCCGACGACGTGCGTGCTGATTCTCGTGATGCGCACGGCTGCTGGCTCCTTCACCGTGTTCGAAATTTCGTCACGTGTTCGAGATGCAGGCCAGACGCTATGGAGGTGGACGGCGGGTGTCAACGGTCAGCGCACGGCGAACTCGTATACCGTGGCCGAACGGTAATGCTCACCCGGCCGCAGCACGGTGGACGGGAAGTGCGGCTGGTTGGGGGAGTCGGCGAAGTGCTGCGTCTCCAGGGCGAGCCCGTCCCCCGGACGGTATGCCCGCCCGGACGGCCCGGTGAACGACGGGAAGACGAAGTTCGCGGTGTAGAGCTGCAGCCCCGGCTCGGTGGTCAGCACCAGCAGCACCCGCCCCGAGGCCGGCGAGCGGACCTCCGCGACCGGCTCGGGGGCGGCGGTGACGCCCTTGTCGAGCACGAGGTTCTGGTCGTAGCCGCGGCCGATCAGCAGCTGCGGATGCCCGGAGCGCAGCTCGGCGCCCACCGGCCGGGCCGTGCGGAAGTCGAACGGGGTGCCCGCCACGTCCGCGATCTCTCCGGTCGGCGCGGAGGTGGGGGCGTTGACGGTGAACCGGCCGGCGTCGATGCGCAGATGGTGGCCCTCGACGCTGCCGGAGCCCTCGCCGTCGAGGTTGACGTACGTGTGGTTCGTCAGGCTCACCACCGTCGGCGCGTCGGTGGTCGCCTCGTAGTCGAAGCGCAGCGCGCCCCCGGCGGTCACGGTGTACGTCACCCGCACCGCCAGCGCGCCGGGGAAGCCCTCCTCGCCGTCCGGGCTGGTACGGGACAGCAGCAGCGCGGCGGCACCGGGCGCGGCAGGCGCCTCGGCCGCGGCCCACACCCGCTTGTCGAAGCCGCGGGCGCCGCCGTGCAGGCAGTTGGGGCCGTCGTTGGCCGGCAGCGGGTACGAGCGGTCGCCGAGGAAGAACGAGGCGCCGGCGATGCGGTTGGCGTACCGGCCGATCAGCGCCCCGAAGTACGGGTCCCCGTGCGCCACGTACTCGTCCAGGGTCCCCAGCCCCAGCGCCACGTTCGCGTACCGCCCCGCCCGGTCCGGCACCTCGACGGACTGCACGGTCCCGCCGTACGTCAGCACCCGCACCCGGGTCCCGCCCGCGGTCAGCGTCCACCGCTCGACGGGCGTGCCGTCGGCGAGCTTGCCGAACGGCTCCGCGGTGACGGAGGGCGCGGCGGCGGGGTCGGGCGGGGTCAGCGGAGTCTCGGCCATGGGGAGACTTTATGCGCCCCGCCGGTCCCACAGGCCGCCGCAGGCGCCCCGCCGCCGCGCGGCTAGCGCACCCCGCCCGCCTTCCGGAGCTTCTCGTACGCGATCTCCGCCAGCACGTTCTGGCCCTCCTCGTCCGGGTGGAAGGAGTCCCAGCGGCTCAGATGGCCGCCGGTGAAGTCGTACTCGAAGGCCGCCCCGTCGTCGTACACGCACAGCGGATGCCGCCCGCACTCCTCCCGCAGCACCCCGTTGAACTCCACCACCCGGTCCTCCACCGCCGCCCGCCGGTCGCCGGCCGACGTGCCCAGGTCCGTCGGGTCCGCCAGCATCGACTGGCAGATCCCGCCCAGCGACCAGATCTGCCGGGTCAGCGCGCCGTCCCGGCCCACCTCCCACAGCCGCATGAGGCTCGGCACGCTGGAGACGTACACCCGCGTCCGCGGCAGGTCCCGCTCCAGCCGGTCCAGCGAGTCCGCCACCGCCGTGCGGAAGTCCGCCACCGGCGTCATGTCCGCCGTGCTGTCCGTGCAGGCGTCGTTGGCGCCGATGAGGACGGTCACCAGGTCCGGGCGGCGCGCGACGGCCTCGCCCGTCTGGACGGGCAACTCCGCCACCTGCGCGCCCGAACGGGCGAAATTCCAGGTGTGCCCCGACGGCTTCTTCAGCAACCGCCGGGCGAGGCTGTCCACGTCGTCCGAGGTGCCCGTCGACCACGACTTCTCCGGACAGTCGGAGAGCGGTTCGCAGACGTGGAACCCGCGCGTGATGGAGTCGCCGAGCGCCGCCACCGACCGCGGCGGGCGGAGCGCGGCCCGCGCCCGCTCCGACGGTTTGCCGGCCTTCTCCGCACCTTCTGACGGTGCGGCAGATCCCTTGTCCTTCCCCTGCGTCGGGTCCCCGCCGGTGCAGCCCGCGAGCGCCAGTGAGAGGGCGACCGCCCCCGAGCAGACGAGCGCCGCCACCTTGCGCATCCCTGCGCTCCCTCCCGCCCCCGAGGTCCTCCTCCGAACGTAGGTCAGCATGCCCAGGACCGACCGTACGGCACTCGCCGGGCACGGCGGCACGGTAGCTTGGCTGGAGCTCGACGGGCCGTATCGCGGCACGATAGCAGCGGGTTACGGAGTGTCCTGTTTACCCGGAAAGGCGACCCGTGGTGTTTACTCTAGGCAACTTCTCTTAGGCAGCTTCGAGCCCGCGGATGGAGGCCCCCGGTGACGACGCGTGGAGTTCTGTTCGTTCACTCCGCCCCGCGGGCGCTCTGCCCGCACATCGAGTGGGCGGTCACCGGCGTCCTCGGCGGCCGCGTCAGCCTTGACTGGATCCCCCAGCCCGCCTCCCCGGGCACGTGGCGCGCGGAGTTCTCCTGGCAGGGCGAGCCCGACACCGCCTCCCGGCTCGCCTCCGGGCTCCGCGGCTGGCACCTGCTGCGCTTCGAGGTCACCGCCGAGCCGTACGCCGCCGCCGAAGGCGAGCGCTACAGCTCCACCCCCGACCTCGGCATCTTCCACGCCGTCACCGGCGTGCACGGCGACATCCTCATCCCCGAGGACCGGCTGCGCGCGGCGCTGGCCCGCGCGCAGCGCGGCGAGACGCAGCTGGAGGCGGAGATCGCCAAGCTGCTGGGCAAGCCGTGGGACGACGAGCTGGAACCTTTCCGCTACGCCGGCGAAGGCGCCCCGGTGCGCTGGCTGCACCAGGTGGTCTGACCGGCGGCGCCCCCGGCGGCCCTGCTGCGCCCGCGGCCCCCGCCGGCGCGGCGTCAGACCGAACGGAAGGCCAGCACCACGTTGTGGCCGCCGAAGCCGAACGAGTTGTTCAGCGCCACGATCCGGCCCTCCGGCAGCTTCGTCGCCCGCACGGCGATCAGCTCCGGGGCGACCTCGTCGTCCAGGTCGTCGACGTTGATCGTCGGCGGTGCGGTGCGGTGCTCGACCGTCAGCACGGCCGCCACCGACTCGATCCCGCCGGCGCCGCCCAGCAGGTGGCCGGTCATCGACTTCGTACCGGAGACCAGCACGTGCCCCAGCTCGTCGCCGAACACCTTCTGCATGGCCTTGATCTCCGCCACGTCGCCCTGCGGGGTCGACGTCGCGTGCGCGTTGACGTGCACGACCTCGGCGGGCGTCAGGTCGTTCTGCGCGAACAGGTTCTCCAGCGCCGCCGCGATGCCGCGCCCGCTCGGCTCCGGCTGCGCGATGTGGTGGCTGTCCGCCGACAGCCCCTGGCCCACCGCCTCGCAGTACACCTTCGCCCCGCGCCGCTCGGCGTGCTCCGCGGACTCCAGCACCAGCAGGCCCGCGCCCTCGCCGAGCACGAAGCCGTCGCGGGCCTTGTCGTACGGGCGGGAGGCGCCCCGCGGGTCGTCGTTGTTCTTCGACATCGCCATCATGTTGGCGAACGCCGCGATGGGCAGCGGGTGGATCGCCGCCTCCGTGCCGCCGGCCACGACGACGTCGGCGCGGCCGGTGCGGATCATCTCCACCGCGTACCCGATGGCCTCGCCGCCGGAGGCGCAGGCGCTGACCGGCGTGTGCACGCCGGCCCGGGCGTTGATCTGCAGGCCGACGTTGGCCGCCGGGCTGTTGGGCATGAGCATCGGCACGGTGTGCGGCGAGACGCGCCGGGCGCCCTTGTCCCGGAGGTTGTCGTACTGCTCCAGCAGGGTCGTCACGCCGCCGATGCCGGAGGCGACGACCGCGCCCAGCCGGTCGGGGTCGATCGCGGAGTCCTCGCCGGCCCTGGCCGCGAACCCGGCGTCGGCCCACGCCTCCCGGGTGGCGACGAGCGCGAACTGCGCCGCCCGGTCCAGCTTCCTGGCCTGCGGCCGGGGGATGACCTCGGTGGGTTCCACCGCGACCTCGCCGGCGAAGCGCACGGGCAGGTCGGCGGCCCACTCCTGGTCCAGGTCCGCGATGCCGGAACGGCCGGCCACCAGCCCGTCCCAGGTGGATGCGCTGTCGCCACCCAGCGGTGTGGTTGCGCCGATTCCGGTGACGACCACGGTGCGATTGGTCGTGTTCACGTCGAAGCTCACTCCGAAAGGTCGATGTCTGCTACGGCGCCACCGCGGACCGCCGCCCGCGCCCGCGGGCGCAGGGGAGGGGGTGGCGACAGCGGGGACGTGCGGTCAGCTCTGGTGCTTGAGGATGTAGTCCGTGGCGTCGCCCACGGTCCTCAGCTGCTTGACGTCGTCGTCCGGGATCTTGACGTCGAAGCGCTCCTCGGCGGCGACGACGACCTCGACCATGGACAGCGAGTCGACGTCCAGGTCGTCGGTGAAGGACTTGTCCAGCTGGACGTCCTCGACCGGGATGCCGGCGATCTCGTTCACGATCTCCGCGAGACCGGCGACGATCTCTTCCTGCGTGGCGGCCATCTTGGGGACTCCTTCTTTCCGTTCCTTGAGGGTTCTTCTCGGTGGGAGTGAGCTGCGGGCGGGCCCGGCGGCCCGGCCCGCGGGTCAGGGGAGGGTCACGACCGTGGCGGCGTAGACCAGACCGGCCCCGAACCCGATGACGAGGGCGGTGTCCCCGCTCTTCGCCTGCCCGGTCGCCAGCATCCGCTCCATGGCCAGCGGGATGGAGGCGGCCGAGGTGTTGCCGGTGGTCTCGATGTCGCGGGCGACCGCGACGTGCTCCGGCAGCTTGAGGGTCTTCACCATCGAGTCGATGATCCGCATGTTGGCCTGGTGCGGGATGAAGACGTCCAGGTCGTCCGGCGTGACGCCGGCGGCGTCCAGGGCCTCCTGGGCGACCTTGGCCATCTCGTAGACCGCCCAGCGGAAGACCGTCTGGCCCTCCTGGGTGAGCGCCGGGAACTTCACGTCGCCGTTCTCGTCCAGGGGCAGCTGCCCCAGGTCGCCGACGCGAAAGCGGTCCCACGGCAGGGTCTGCTTGATGGTCTGGTGCTTGTCGCCCTCCGAGCCCCACACAGCGGGGCCGATGCCCGGCTCGTCGGCCGGGCCGACGACGACCGCGCCGGCGCCGTCGCCGAAGAGGAAGGCGGTGGTCCGGTCCGACTTGTCGGTGAGGTCCGAGAGCCGCTCGACGCCGACGACCAGCACGTGCTCCGCGCTGCCCGCCACGATCAGGCCCTTGGCCAGCGTCAGCCCGTAGCCGAAGCCGGCGCAGGCGGCGGAGATGTCGAACGCGGCCGGCTTGCCGGCGCCCAGCAGATGAGCGATCTCGGTGGCGACCGACGGCGTCTGCATGAAGTGCGAGACGGTCGAGATGATCACGGCGTCGATCTGCTCCGCCGTCACGCCCGCCGCCGCGAGCGCCTTGCCGGCGGCCTCGACGGACATCTGCGCGACGGTCTCGTCCGGGCCCGCCCAGTGCCGGGAGGCGATGCCGGAGCGGCTGCGGATCCACTCGTCGGAGGAGTCGATGTGCTGCAGGATCTCCTCGTTGGACACGACGCGGGTCGGGCGGTAGCCGCCGACGCCTAGGATGCGGGCGTGCGGAGCGCCCCTGGTGGGCCGGATCTTCGCGGTCATGCGCTCTCGCTCTCCTCCGGGCCCGCGGCCGTCGCCTCGGCGATGGCGGCACGTGCCTTCTCGATGTCCTCGGGCGTCTTCAGCGGCACCGGCTGCACGCCCTTCAGCGCGCGCTTCGCGAGCCCGGTGAGCGTGCCGCCGGGGGCGGCCTCGACCAGGGCCGCCGCACCGTGCGCGGCGAAGGTCTCCATGCAGGCGTCCCAGCGCACCGGGCTGGCGACCTGGCCGACCAGCCGCTCCATGACCTCCCGGCCGGTGGTGACGACCTTGCCGTCCCTGTTCGAGACGAACGGCAGCCGCGGGTCCGCGGGCTCGACCGTCGCGACCTCGGCGGCCAGCGTGGCGACGGCGGGCGCCATGTGCTCGGTGTGGAAGGCGCCGGCCACCTGCAGCCCGACGACGCGGCGCACGCCCTCCGGCTTGTCCTCGGCCAGCGCGGCGAGCTGCGCGGCGGTGCCCGCGGCGACGATCTGGCCGGCGCCGTTGACGTTGGCGGGCGTGAGCCCGAGCCGTTCGAGGTGCGGCAGCACGTCCTCCGGGTCCCCGCCGAGCAGGGCCGCCATGCCGGTCTCGGCGGCCGCGGCGGCCTCGGCCATGGCCAGGCCGCGGGCCCGGACGAGCCGTACGGCCTCCTCGTCGCTGATCACCCCGGCGAGCGCGGCGGCGGCGAACTCGCCGACGCTGTGCCCGGCGACGGCGCCGACCCGGCCCGGGATCTCCGCCGGGTCGTCGAAGAGCGTGTACGCGGAGGCCAGCGCGGACGCGACCAGCAGCGGCTGCGCCACCGCGGTGTCGCGGATCGCGTCGGCGTCCGCCTCCGTGCCGTAGTGGACCAGGTCGACCCCGATGGCGTCCGACCATGCCTCAAGAGCACCGCGGACGCCGGGGAGGCCGAGCCAGGGGGTGAGGAAGCCGGGCGTCTGGGCGCCCTGGCCGGGAGCTACGAGTACGAGCACCCTTCAACCTTCTCTTGTCGGGGGCGTCCGCCGCCCGTGGGGACGGGGACGAAGAACACCGGAGGGATTTGTGGAGTCCGAACAAATGACTAGGGCTGCGGTTCCGTCTCCGTCAGCCGGCCGAGGATCAGTGCGATACGCAGAGTAAACGCTGAGCGGACATCGGACGGTGACCAGCCCGTGACATCGGTCACACGTCGCAGCCGGTAGCGAACGGTGTTGGGGTGAACGAACAACATCCGCGCGGCGCCCTCCAGGCTCGACGCCTGCTCCAGATACACGCTCAGGGTCTCCAGGAGCGCCGACCCGGCCTCCGCGAGCGGACTGTAGATCTCCTCCACCAGCTGTTCGCGCGCCGCCGGATCGCCGGCGATCGCGCGCTCCGGCAGCAGGTCGTCCGCCAGCACCGGCCGCGGCGCGTCCTGCCAGGCGGAACACGCCTTGAGCCCGGCAGCCGCGGCCTGCGCCGACCGGGGCGCGGCCAGCAGGTCGCCGACGACGGGACCGGCCACGACCGCACCCTGCGCAAACGGCCCGATCAGCGCCTTCGCCGCCTTCAGCGGATCCGCGCTGCCGCCGGCGATCACCACCAGCCGGCTGCCCAGCACCCCCGTCAGCACCTGGAGCTTGGCATGCCGTGCGGCCCGCCGGATCGCCTCCACGGTCAGCTCGCTGTCCCCGTCCGGCGCGGTGCCCAGCACCACGCACACGTGCTCCGGCGCACTCCAGCCGAGCGCCGCCGCCCGGGACACCGTCCCCTCGTCGGCCTCGCCGGAGAGCACCGCGTTGACCACCAGCGACTCCAGCCGGGCGTCCCAGGCACCGCGGGCCTCGGCGGCCTGCGCGTAGACCTGGGCGGTGGCGAAGGCGATCTCGCGGGCGTAGACGAGCAGCGCCTCGCGCAGCACCGACTCGTCGCCCGGGGCGGCGACATCGTCGATCGCGGACTCCATGACCTCGATCGTGGTACGCACCATCTCCACCGTCTGCCGCAGCGTGATCGCCCGCGTCAGCTCCCGCGGCGCCGTGCCGAACACGTCCGTGGAGATCGCCTGCGGTGTCTCGGGGTGCCGGAACCACTCCGTGAACGCCGCGATCCCCGCCTGCGCCACCAGCCCGATCCACGACCGGTGCTCCGGCGGCATGGCCCGGTACCAGGGCAGCTGCTCGTCCATCCGGGCGATCGCGGCGGCGGCCAGTTCCCCGGACGACTTCTCCAGCCGGCGCAGGGTGGCGGCGTGCGGATGCTGCAGCCGGGCGGCGTCGCGATCGCGCGGCTCGGGTGTCTCGGTCGGTTCAGGCACGGGGTCTAGCCTGCCCTATGCGGGGCGCGGCGGACGAAAGCGGCATCGTACTGCGGCGGCGTACCGCGGCGGCGACGGTGCCGTTCAGCGCCTCTCCGCGGCGTACGGTGGCGGGGTGATTCAGCTACGGCGGGGGCGGGGGCGCTACCGCGGCGGGGACCCGGAAGCGGGGATCGAGACGCTGCACGCGTTCTCCTTCGGCGGCTTCTACGACCCGCAGAACGTCCGGTTCGGCTCCCTGGTCGCCTGCAACGAGGAACGGCTGCGGCCCGGCGCCGGATTCGCCGAACACGCCCACCGCGACATGGAGATCGTCACCTGGGTCCTCGCCGGCGAACTCACCCACGAGGACTCGACCGGCCGCACGGAGACCCTCCGCCCCGGCGACGTCGCGCACCTGTCCGCGGGCACCGGCATCCGCCACGTCGAACGCAACGCGGGCCCCGCCCCGCTGGTGTTCCTTCAGATGTGGCTGATGCCCGCGACCCCGCCCGGCCCCCCGTCTTACGAGGTCGTCCGCGGCATCGCCGACGGCACCCCGCTCGCCGTCGAACCCGCCGCGTCGGTCCTCCACGTCCGCCGCCTGCGCCCCGGCGAACGCACGGCCCTCCCGGACGCCCCCTGGGTCTACGTCCACGTCGCCCGCGGCACCGTCCGCCTCGCCCCCGGCGCCCCGCCCGCGGAGCCGGGCGACGCGGCCCGCATCGCGGGCTGCGAGGGGCAGGCCCTGACGGCGGCGGAGGCGGCGGAGGCGCTGGTGTGGGAGATGCAGGCGCCGGAGAGGTAGCGGGCCCGCCGCCGCGGCGGCGCCGATGTCGTCCACCGCGACCAGGGACAGCCGGGTGCCGGGCCGCATGACGCTCACCAGGCCGCCCTGGATGCCGCGCGGGAACAGGAAAGCCGCGGACGGGAGCAGAACCGACACCGGCCCCGGCACCGGGCCCGGCCGTGCGGTTGCGGTCGTACGTGCCGGGTCGGTCGCGGCGGGGTGCCGCCCCGTGGGGCGACACCCCTCGTGGTGCGGGTGGTCGGGTCAGCGCAGGTAGACGTTCGGCTGCGGCGGGCGGGTCATGCCGGCCCCGAGGAAGTAGCCGGGGTGGGGCGGCTGGTTGTAGGCGGTGTTCTGCCAGGCCAGGGCCACGCGGTACTGGGCGTCGTGGGCCAGGGTGTGCAGCTTGGTGGTGGTGGGTGTGGACGTCGCGTAGATGCGCAGGGCGGAGTTGTCGGAGTGGCGCCAGATCACCTCCTCGCGCCAGTCGCCGAAGAGGTCGCCGGACAGCACCGGGGTGGACTTCGTGCCGTTGCTGGAGGAGACGCCGCTGCCGGTCAGCAGGCGGGTGTCGCCGCCGGTGCCGTACTTGTCGATACGGGTGCCGTCCAGCAGCTCGCGCACCGGGTCGCCGTCCCACCAGGCGAGGAAGTTGGCGGAGGACGGGTTGCGTCCCACGTTGCCGCCGGAGGCGTTGCGCAGCTGGTTCATGTTCGGGCCCGAGCCCCAGAACTCCGCGCCCGGGTTGCCGGCGTGGATGTCGCCGGCCACGCCGCGGCCCGGTCCCTCGGAGCCGCTGGTCGGGGTGCGGTGGATGACCTGGCCGGTGCCGGCGTCGTGCAGGTCGGAGCCGGGCTGGTTGCCCGGTTCGTGGATGGTGAAGACCTCCACGCCGGAGCGGGAGGGCACGAAGTCGCCGACGTGCAGGGCGTCGCCGTGGCCGAAGCCGGTGGTGTACATCAGGCTGCCGTCGTCGTCGACGGTCGCGGAGCCGTAGACGATCTCCTGGCGGCCGTCGTCGTCGACGTCGGCGACGGACAGCTGGTGGTTGCCCTGGCCGTACGCGGCGCCGTTGCCCGAGGAGTCGGAGTCGAACGTCCAGCGGCGGGTGAGCTGCCCGTCGCGGAAGTCCCAGGCGGCGATGACCGCGCGCGTGTAGTAGCCGCGGGCCATGATCAGGGACGGCCGCTCGCCGTCGAGGTACGCGGTGCCGGCCAGGAAGCGGTCGACGCGGTTGCCGTAGTCGTCGCCCCAGCTGCCGACGTTGCCGCGCGGCGGCACGTAGTCCACGGTGTCGACGGCGGCGCCGGTCAGGCCGTTGAACATCGTCAGGTACTCGGGCCCGGTCAGGATGTAGCCGCCGGAGTTGCGGTGGTCGGCGCCTCCGTTGCCGATGACCGTGCCCTGGCCGTCGCGGGTGGCGTCGGCGGTCTTCATGGCGACCTCGGCGCGCCCGTCGCCGTCGTAGTCGTACACCTGGAACTGCGTGTAGTGCGCGCCCGCGCGGATGTTGCGGCCCAGGTCGATGCGCCACAGCCGCTGGCCGTTCAGGCGGTACGCGTCCACGTAGACGTTCCCGGTGACGCCGGACTGCGAGTTGTCCTTGGCGTTGTCCGGGTCCCACTTGACGATCAGCTCGTACCGGCCGTCGCCGTCCACGTCGCCCGGGCTCGCCTCGACCGGGGTGTAGCCCGAGCCGGGGGACTGCAGGGGCACGTCGAGGTGGTTTCCGCCGGTGAACCGCAGCGACTCCGCCGACGCGGGCTGTTCGACACCGTCGACCACCGCCCGCACCGTGTACGAGGCGTCGGCGGGCGCCCCCGCGTCCCGGTAGTTGGTGGAGTCGGTGATGGGGGAGGAGTTGACCTTCGTCGAACCGCGGTAGAGGTTGAACGCGGTCTCGTAGCTCTCCGTACCCCACAGCCGCCAGGAGACGAGGTTGCCGTCGCCGGAACGGACCGAGACCAGACCGCGGTCGAGGTTCTCCATCTGCTTGGCGTCACCCACGGGCGGGTCGGGGTCGTCGCCCCCGTCCACCGGCACGAGCCGCCACTGCTGGTTGGCCCCGTCGTTGTCGGTGTACTGGGAGACCCGCGCGCCGTCCGCGGTGGACCGCTCCCAGACCTCCAGCGCCTTGCCGCTGTTGCGGTTGATCAGCTGTACGTGTCCGCCGTCCGTGTCGACGACACGGAACTGCTGGTTGGCGGCGTTGTTGTCGGTCCACTGGATGACGTTCGCCCCGTTGGCGGTGGACGCACCCTCGATGTCGACCACCTTGCCGCTGTGCCGGGACTTCAGGCGGTAGTAGCCGCCGCCCGAGTCGGCGAACTGCCACTGCTGCCAGGCGCCGTCGTTGCGCGGCCACTGCACCAGCGGCGCGCCGTCTTCGGTCGCCAGGTTGTACACGTCCAGCGCCTGACCGCTGTGCCGGTTGACGAGCACGTAGGACTCGTCGGTGTCGATGACGGCGGCGTGCGACGAGGAGGCCTGCACGGCGACCAGCGACACGGCGGCGAGCGCCATGGCCAGCAGCGCCGTGAGAGGGCTGCGCACTCTGTGCAGGTGACGGATGCTCATGGCCGCTGCTCCTTCGGTAGCGGTGTACGCCGTGGTGCGAAACGTTCCATGGGGGTTCCTCTTTCTCTTTGGGAGGAGGATTGAAACGATTCATGGGAGCGCTCCCAATGACGGTAGGGGCGAACCCGGCGCGTCGGCAACAGTCGTGCACGGGGTTCTTCGAAAGTTTCCGAGGGGGCGGGGGTGGGGGAGGGCTGGGGGGAGGGGCAGGCCGACCGGTCCGCCGCCGCGGGCGTGCGGAGCTTCGGGTGTCCCGGGCCGGGTCTGCTTGATCATCCGGGGGGTGTGCTGAAGATCGAATCTGCGCAGGAACGCATGCCCGCCCAGGTCACGTTGTGTCTCCGCGCTATCGTGCGGGGGCACGCGGACGGACCGGACGCGGTCGGGCGGGATCAGAGGGGGGTACGGCTCGGTGTTCACGGCGCTGGAGGCGGGGGATCCGCGGCAGGTGGGCAGGTACCGGATCGTGGCCCGGCTCGGCGCGGGCGGCATGGGCCAGGTGTTCCTGGGCCGTTCGCCCGGCGGCCGGAGCGTCGCCGTGAAGGTCGTACGCTCCGAGCTTGCCCAGGACCCGGGGTTCCGGCGCCGGTTCGCCCGCGAAGTGGCCACCGCCCGGCGCGTCACCGGGTTCTTCACCGCCGGGGTCGTGGACGCCGACCCGGAGGGCTCGCCCGCCTGGCTCGCCACCGAGTACGTGCCGGGCCTGCCGCTCGGCGACGCCGTCGAAACGCACGGCCCGTGGCCGGAACACGGCGTCCTGGCACTGGCCGCCGGGCTGGCCGAGGCGTTGGAGGCCATCCACGCGGCCGGGGTGGTCCACCGGGACCTGAAGCCGTCCAACGTGCTGCTGGCCCAGGACGGGCCGCGCGTCATCGACTTCGGCATCTCCGTGGCCGCCGAGTCGAGCGTGCTGACGCAGACCGGCACGGTGATCGGCACGCCCGGCTTCATGTCGCCCGAGCAGCTCACGGGCGGCCGGAACGTGGGCCCGGCGACGGACGTGTTCGCGCTGGGCGCGGTGCTCGTTTACACGGCGACCGGCAACGGCCCGTTCGGTACGGGGTCGTTCCAGGCGCTGAACTACCGCATCGTCCACGAGCAGCCCGACCTGAGCGCCCTCCCGCCGGTCCTGCGGGACGTGGTGGCGCGGTGCATCGCGAAGGACCCGGAGCAGCGGCCCTCCGTCACGGCGCTGGTGACGGAGCTGGCGCACACGCCGGGCGACGACAACACGTGGCTCCCGGCGGCGGTCGCGACGGCGCTCCGGGACCCGGCGCGGGTCTCCCTTCCGCCGTCGGATGACGGGCCCGCGGGGCCGCCGGTGGCGGCGGAGGGGGCTCCGGCGCCGACGGCGGGGGCCGGCGCGACGCCGGCGTCACCGGCGTCGGCGGAGGCGGAGGCATCGGCTCAGGCACCGGGACAGTCGCCGGCACCCGTACCCGGACAGGCGCCCGCACAGCCACCCGTACCGCCACCGTCACCGGCACCGGCCGACCCGACCGTGCCCGCGGCCGACGCCCCGCACCGGGACGCCGGGCACCCGCCGGGACGGGAGCCGCAGCAGCCGCCCGCACCGGAGAGGCAGCCCGCCCCGGCCCCGGACCCCGCCCCGGCCCCCGAGGACCCCCTCCACCAGGCCGCGACCGCCCCGGCAACGCGTGACCCGCCCGCGGC
>NZ_BAAAPF010000181.1:0-14675 GCF_039531005.1 Streptomyces synnematoformans | reverse complement strand
CGGGCCGGGGCGCTGCGCGTCGGGGACGTCACCGGGCTGTTCCGGCAGTGGTGGGTGCCGGCGGGACGGCCGCCGGCGGAGGGCACGTACGTCGCGTACGACGCGCGGGCGATGCTCGCCGTGCTGGTGCTGGCCGCGCACCGGGCGGGCACGCCGGTGATCGGCGCGGACCCGGGCGGCGGCGCCCCGGCGGACCGCGGGATACAGGACACGCTCGCGGCGCGCGGCGTGCTGGACACGTCCGTGCTGTGGGCCGAGGGCGAACCGGCGCCGGAGGCCGCCACGACCGGTACCGGTGCCGCCACCGCCGCCACCGCCGCCGTGCCGCGGCCGCGGCCGCCGGAGCACTGGCGGGCCGGCACCCTGGCCACCGTCACCACCCACGACCTGCCCCCCACCGCCGCCCGGCTCAGCGGCACCCACCTCGCCGTCCGGCACGAGCTGGGCCTCGTCGACACCTCGCTGCCCGCCGCCCGCGCCGCGGACGCCGTCCAGGTCGGCGCGTGGCTCGACCTGCTCGACCGGCTCCGGCTGCTGCCCGACGGCCGCGCCGACGAGAGGTCCGTCATCACCGGCCTGTACCGGTTCCTCGCCCGCACCCCCGCGCGGCTCGTCGGCGTCTGGCTGCCGGACGCGGCCGGCGACCGCCGCCCCCCGCACGTGCCGGGCACGGGCGCGGAGTACCCCAACTGGCGGCTGCCGGTCGCCGACCCGGACGGCCGCACCCTGCTCCTGGAGGAGCTGGCCGACTCGCCGCGGACGCACCGGCTGCTGGCGGAGGTGGCGCGGGAGATCCGCGGCAGGGCGGAAGCGGACGACGACGCGGACCCGGGCGGACCGGCGGACGGGGCCGGGGCCGGGGCGGCGGCCGGGGAGCCGGCACCGTAGCGCGCTTAGCAGACCCCGGGCGCGCGGGGGGCGGCGGTGTTCGCTACGGTTTCAGCGTGGACAGGAAGAAGACCCTGCGCGCCGGTGCACTCGCCGCCGGGACGGCGCTGATCATGCTGATGTCGTCCCCCGCCGCCTCCGCGCTCAACCGCGACGACGGCGACGACCCGGGCCCCGGGCTGAGCGTCGCGGAGACCCTCGGTCTCTTCGTCCTCACTCCGCTCGTGGCTTTCGCGGTGATCGCCGGCCTGGTGGTCGCCGCCGAGAAGAAGAAGAGCTGACGGCCCCGGGCCGTACGCCGCGCGCAGGCGCCTGCTCCGCACGCCGGGGCGGGCGCCTTTCGCGTGCGTACGCGCCGCCCGCCCCGCGCGGGTGCCCCGGCGCCCGGGTGCTCAGGCGAACTGCGGCAGCTCCCCGACCGTGCGGTTGACGTTGATCACCGTGAACGACGCGCCCTGCGGGTCGCGCAGCGTCGCCATCCGGCCGAACGGCGAGTCCTGCGGCCCGAACGTCACGTCGCCGCCGTGCCGCTGCGTCGTCTCCACGGCCCGGTCGCAGTCGTCCACCGCGAAGCAGATGCCCACGTGCGGCGGCATCTCGGCGGGGAAGACGTCCCCGGTCAGCTCCGCCCGGCCGAGCAGCGGGTCGCCGTCGCCGACGCTCCACACGGCGTAGTCCATCTTGTCGTCCTGCATCTTGCGCACCCGGTAGCCGAAGACCTCGGGGAAGAAGGCGTCGGCGTGGTCCGGGTGGCGGGTGTCGACCTCGGCCCAGCAGTAGGTGCCGTGCTCGTCGTTGATCGTGGCGAACCCCTCGTGGCTCCCCGACTGCCACAGGCCGAAGCGGATGCCGTCCGGGTCCTCGGCGATGGCCATCGTGCCGTACGGGCCGACCTCCATCGGGCCGGTGACGACCCGGCCGCCGTGCTCGTTGATCGCCCCGGCGGTGGCGGCGGCGTCGGGGGTGGCGAAGTACAGCGTCCAGCCCCCGGGGGTGTCGTCCTCGACGCCCGGCATCGGCGGGGCCAGGCCGGCGGCGACGCCGCTGTCCGACGACGCCTGGGTGTAGTGGCCGGCGGCCTCACCGCCGTCCTCGAAGGTCCAGCCGAAGAGGTCGGCGTAGAAGCTCTTCGCGGACTCCAGGTCGGGGAAGGTCGCGTCCGCCCAGCAGGGTGCGCCTTCGGGTCGTGCGGTCATGATCCGTCGCCTCCTCCGAGGCAGGGTGGTATGGCGGTGTTCATCCACTTCTCACGCTAGTCCCGCGACCCGCGGCTCGCGCGCGGACGGCGGGGGCGGCCGGTGGGCTGGCAGAATTACGTCACGCACGAGCGTGTGACGCTGACCGGGGGAGGAGCCGTGCCCGTTTCCGCGCCGGAGGAGAAGTGCGCGGCCTGCGGCGGGGCGCTGCAGCCTCGCGCCGGGCGGCGCGGGCGCACGTCCGTCTACTGCTCGGCCGCCTGCCGCCAGCGCGCCTACCGCGAGCGCCGCGGCCCGGGGCCCGCCGGCTCCGTGCGGGAGCTGATCGCCGACGTCGCCCAGCGCGCCGGGCGGCTCGCGCCGCAGCAGCCGGGGACGTTCTACGCGGACGTGACGGAGCTGTCGGCGTCGGTGGGGCGGCTGCGGCGGATCGCCCGTACGGCGAGGGACGCGGCGGAGGGCGCGGCGGCGGAAGGCGCGGCGGCGGAAGGCGCGGCGGCGGAAGGCGCGGCGGCGGAAGGGGCGGCGACGGCAGTGGAGGGCGGCACGGCGGAGGTCACGGCAGCCGAAGGCCGCACGGCGGAAAACGTCACACCGCCGCTTGTGACGAAACCGCGGCCCGACGGCCTCGACGACGCGGACTTCGCCGGCCTGATGGAGGCGTACCGCCGCGAGCTGCAGGTCCACTGCTACCGGATGACCGGCTCGTACGACGAGTCGGAGGACCTCGTACAGGAGACGTTCCTCAAGGCGTGGCGCCGCCGCGAGACCTACGAGGGCCGCGCCGCCGTACGCGCCTGGCTCTACCGCATCGCGACCAACACCTGCCTCGACCACCTCCGCCGCCACACCCGCACCCCCGACCGCTACGAGCGCCTGCCCGGCATGGCCCACGGCGACGCCGACCCGCCCGTCCGCGTCACCTGGCTGCAGCCCTACCCCGACGAACTGCTGGCCGACGTGCCCGCCCCCGACGCCGGCCCCGAGGCCCAGGCCGTCGCCCGCGAGACCGTCGACCTGGTCTTCCTCACCGCGCTGCAGCACCTGCCGCCGCGCCAGCGGGCCGTGCTCGTCCTCCGCGACGTCGTCGGCCTGCCCGCCGCCGAGACCGCCGGCCTGCTGGACCTGAGCACCGCCGCCGTGAACAGCGCCCTGCAACGCGCCCGGCCCGCGCTGCGCGCACACCTGCCGGCCGGCGAGCGTGCGGAGTGGGCCCCGCTCACGCCGCCGACGCCGGCCGAGCTGGCGGCCGTCGAACGCTACCGGCTGGCGGCCGAGCGGCTCGACACGGCGGCGATGGCGGCGGCGCTGACGGAGGACGCGAAGCTGACGATGCCGCCGAACCCGTTCTGGTTCGTCGGCCGGCAGACGATCGCCGACTTCGTCTCCCGGTCGCTCGACCCGACCCTGCCGACCTTCTTCGGCGACTGGCGGCACGTGCCGACCCGCGCCAACGGCCGCCCCGCGGTCGCCGGCTACGTGCGCCGGCCGGGCACGACGGTGTACCGGGCGCAGACGCTGGAGGTGCTGCGGGTGGCCGGAGGCACCGCCCGTGCCGGAGGCCACGGGGGAGGGCGGATAGCCGAGATCACCACGTTCGAGCCCCACCTGCTGCCCGCCTTCGGGCTGCCGATGACGCTCTGACGGGACGGCCTTCCCCGCGGCATCCGGGCGAACACCGGCATCCGCACCGGCGGTGCCGGGCGCGGAGCGATGACCGCCGCGGCCGGTGTGCGTCTCAATGGCCGACATCACTCGATGACGACCACACCGGGAGCGACCATGCTGCTGCAGAACAAGAACGCGATCATCTACGGCGCCGGCGGAAGCATCGGCGGCGCGGTGGCCCGCACCTTCGCCCGCGAGGGCGCACGGGTCCACCTCACCGGCCGGAGCGCCGACGGCGTCGAGGCGGTCGCGGCGGGCATCGCCGCGGCCGGCGGCACGGCCGAGACCGCCGTCGTCGACGCGCTGGACGAGGACGCGGTGGAGGAGCACGCGGCCCGGGTGGCGGCGGAGGCCGGCTCCGTCGACGTGAGCATCAACCTGATCACGCGCAACGACGTGCAGGGCACCCCGCTGATCGACCTGTCCGTCGCGGACTACGTCTCGTGCGTCACGGGCGGCCTCACCACCAACTTCATCACCGCGCGGGCCGCCGGCAGGCGCATGGCCGAGCAGGGCTCCGGGGTCATCCTGGCGCTGAACAGCGGCTCGTCCCACACCAGTCCCATGATGGGCGGCACCTGCCCCGCGGACTCGGCGATCGACGCCCTCGTCCGCTCCCTCGCCCAGGAGCTGGGCCCGCGCGGCGTCCGCGCCGTGGGCCTGTGGGCCGCCGGCGTCCCGGAGACCCTCACCCCGGAGAAGCTGGGCGCGGTCAACCCGGCGATGGGCACCGCGGAGGCCGTCCAGCACATCCTGGACTCCCTGGACAACCTCCGGATGCTGCCGGCCTCCCCGCGGCTGCAGGAGATCGCGGACCTGGCGGCCTTCCTCGCCTCCGACCGCGCGGCCGCGGTCACCGGGGGCTGGGTCAACGCCACGGCGATGTTCGTGAGTTGACGACCGGTCCGGCGAGCGCCGGCCGGCGCTCGCCGGCCGGTGGACCGGCTGCCCGCTGACCAGCATCCCCGCACTCCCACCCCAGGGTAGGCCGCCCCTCTGACAAACGCTGTGCTCGCCGTGGTGGCGGGTGCCGTGCACGGTACGACGCCGGGGTGACGACGTGCTCGATCATGGGTGGATGACTGCCTTCTACCATGTGTGCTTCGTGGTCCCGGACCTCACGCCGACGATGCACGACCTTCAGCGTGCAGCCGGGGTCGAGTGGGGTGACCCCGTGTCCGACCGACTCGGCGAGTGGGACTACCGCATCGTCTTCACCGCGGGCGGGCCGCCCTTCATCGAACTCATCGAGGGGCCGTCGGACAGTCCCTGGGACGCGTCCGAGGGAGCCAGGTTCGATCACATCGGCTTCTGGACCAGCGACGTGCGGCACGGTTCCCGGCGTCTCGAAGCAGAGGGCATGCCCGTGGACTTCTCCGGCTGTCCCTACGGCCGGCCGTTCGCCTACCACCGGATGGACAGCATCGGTGCCCGGATCGAACTCGTTGACGTCGGCAGGCAGGCCGGGTTTCTCCACAGGTGGCATCCGAGCGGGGAGCCGATGCCCGCCATCGGCGAGGAGCCCGGAAACTGAGGTTTCGGCCAGCCGAGGGCCGACACACCGGCCCCGGACCCGGGGCCGGTGTGGCCCCGTCCGGTGCCATACCTCCGTCACGCTTTGAGCGTCACATGCCGGGCTGCGGAGAGCTGACGGGCGCGTTCATATACCTCACGCGCCGCCGGACTGGATCGGTACGGCCGGAGAAGCGCCTTCATCTTGGCCACTCGTTCGTCCAGTCGGCCTGAGTGCACCGTGGGACAGTCGTCCAGAACCCGGTTCCAGGTCGCACACGCAGCCTCCAGATGGCCTACTTCCAGTTGCCGTTCGGCCAGCGTGGAGCCAAACAAGAGCCCAGACCTTCGGCTGTCGGTGGCGTCACGCAAACGAAAATGCAACTGGAAGGATGCGACGCTTCCGGTTACATCCCCGAGTTCGTACCGGACTTGGGCGGTGGCGTAGGCGAGTGTGCCTGCTGCCCGGCGAAAAAGGCTCGCATCCGAGGTCCGGTCGTCGGGGAAGCCGCCGCGGCGGCATCGGCCAGACGACGTGCTGCCGAGCCATGCCCCAGGTCTACTGCCTGTACCGACATACCCCGAAGAATGTGGCAGTAGGCGGTGTGATCAGCACTGGCACCAGCCAACTCCAAGCCCTTTGCATAGTACTGCTGTGCAAGCCCGTGAAGCCCTTCGTCCACGGCCATCCAGCCGGTCAGATAGCACAGGAAAGAAGCTGCAGAAAGCATGGCCTTGCGTACTTCACTCGGCCCGTCCGCCCTCAGATACGGGGCAACAGTGTTGGCCATGAAGGCGGCGGACATCGGCCTTGCGTATCTCGTCCTCCGAAGTGGTCGTCAAGCCCTGAAAGACGATCAGTCATCATCGATACGGCCGCAACGTCAGCCATGCCGATACGCCGAGCCCGACCGGTCTGGACAGCCTCCATGCGGCCCACGATGTCGGGCCACCCAGGGATGGCCAGAGCGACGGAGTAGAGTCCGGCGCCCAACACCCCTCGACGGGACGGGTCCATATCGCTCCTCACGAGGTCTACCAGTCGGCCGACTCGCGCCAGCTCGGCATGTCGCGCTCTTCCTGCCACGTACTACGGGCGCGGACGACTGCGATGATGCCCTCGTGGTCGGCGGCGGAAGCGCGGCGCATCGCGAACATTCGAGGGCTCCTCTTGACGGTCTCAGGGGGCAGGGGCCCACTCTTCCAGTTGACAGGTATCCGTGACCCGTGATCGGTCGTGCGCGTTGAGTGACACCCTGGACTGCATGACGTACGATAGCCGCCCCCCGGAGGGCGCCGACCCGCTCACCGCCCTCGAACTGCAAGAGCTGCGTGCGCTGGCTGCCTACAGGGCCCGCCGGGCCCGGGGCGGGGACGTCGGTGTCTCCCATGACGAGGCGTACCGCCGCGTGTTCGGTGGCGCTGAGGCGTGACGTCCCAGGTCATCCGGAAGCCCGAGGCCCTCGCCGGTGCGGGGGCGGTTCGCCGGGAGATACGGCACCCGTGGGGGCCCGCTCCGTTCCCCGCTCCGGCCGCGGGTGGGCGGCCGGAGCGGGGGGCGGGGCCGGGTCAGGAGCCTGCGGCGGCGTCGGCTGCCTGGGCGCGGAGGGCGCGTTCGACGCCGGCGCGGGACTCCGTGACCATGCGGCGCAGCGCCGGGGCCGGACGGGCCTCGGCCAGCCAGGCGTCCGTCGCGTCCAGGGTGGCCTGGGAGACCTGCAGGGCCGGGTAGAGGCCGACGACGATCTGCTGGGCGATCTCGTGGCTGCGGGACTCGAAGACGTCCTTGACCGCGTCGAAGTACTTCGTCGTGAACGGCGCCAGCAGGTCGCGCTGGTCGGTCTGGACGAAGCCGGCGATCACCGCCTCCTGCACCGCGTTGGCGAGGTTGCCCTCCTCGACGACCTCCGTCCACGCCCGCGACTTCGCCTCCGCCGTCGGCTGCGCCGCCCTGGCCGAGGCCGCGTGGCGTTCGCCGGCGGCGGTCCTGTCGCGCTCCAGCTCCGCCGCTACGGCGTCGTCGCCGGCCCGGCCGGTGGCGGCCAGCCGGTGCAGCAGCGCCCAGCGCAGCTCGGTGTCGACGTCGAGGCCGTCGATTGTGCGGGAGCCGTCGAGGAGGCCGGCGAGCAGGTCCAGCTGGCCGTCCGTGCGGGCGGTGGCGGCGAGCGCGCGGGCCCAGGCGAGCTGGTGGTCGCTGCCGGGCTCGGCGGCGTGCAGCTGCGCCTCCGCGGCCTCGGACCAGCGGGCCAGCCCGGTCTCGCGCCAGTCGGGGGCGGCGTAGAGGTCGAGGGCCAGCTTCACCTGGCGGTGCAGGGACTGCACCACGCCGATGTCGCTCTCCTTCTCGATGCCGGAGAGGACCAGGGCCAGGTAGTCGCGGGTGGCCAGCTCGCCGTCGCGGGTCATGTCCCAGGCCGACGCCCAGCACAGCGCCCGCGGCAGCGTGGTCTCGAAGTCGCCGAGGTGCCGGGTGACCACGTCGAGGGAGGCGGGGTCGAGCCGGACCTTGGCGTAGGTGAGGTCGTCGTCGTTGAGCAGGACGACCGCCGGCCGCGGCCGGCCCGCCAGCTGCGGCACGTCGGTCAGTTCGCCGTCGATGTCCAGCTCCAGCCGGTCGGTGCGGACCAGCCGGCCGTCCTTCAGGTCGTACAGCCCGACGGCTATGCGGTGCGGGCGCAGCACCGGCTCGCCCTTGGCGCCGGCGGGCAGCGCGGGGGTCTCCTGGCGGACGGCGAAGGAGGTGACGACGCCGTCGGGGCCGGTCTCCAGCTCGGGCCGGAGCACGTTGATCCCGGCGGTCTCCAGCCACGCCCGGGACCAGGCCGCCAGGTCGCGCCCGCTGGTCTCCTCCAAGGCGCCGAGCAGGTCGGTCAGCCGGGTGTTGCCGAAGGCGTGCCGCTTGAAGTACGCCTGGACGCCGCGGAAGAACTCGTCCTCGCCGACGTACGCGACGAGCTGCTTGAGCACCGAGGCGCCCTTCGCGTACGTGATGCCGTCGAAGTTGACCAGCACGTCGTCGAGGTCGTTGATCTCGGCCATGATCGGGTGGGTGGACGGCAGCTGGTCCTGCCGGTAGGCCCACGTCTTCATCTGGTTCGCGAAGGACGTCCACGCGTGCGGCCAGCGCGAGCCGGGCGCCTGGGCGAGGCAGGCGGTGGAGGAGTAGGTGGCGAACGACTCGTTGAGCCAGAGGTCGTTCCACCACTCCATGGTCACCAGGTCGCCGAACCACATGTGGGCCAGCTCGTGCAGGATCGTGTCGGCCCGCATCTCGTACGCCGCGTCGGTGACCTTGGAGCGGAAGACGTACTGGTCGCGGAAGGTGACGGCGCCCGCGTTCTCCATCGCGCCGGCGTTGAACTCCGGGACGAACAGCTGGTCGTACTTCTCGAAGGGGTACGGGTAGTCGAACCGCTGCTGGAACCAGTCGAAGCCCTGCCGCGTGACCTCGAAGATCGCCTCCGCGTCGAGGTACTCGGCGAGCGAGGGCCGGCAGTAGACGCCCAGCGGCACCGTCCGGCCGTCGCCCTCCCAGGTGCCGTGCACGGAGGCGTACGGCCCGGCGATCAGCGCGGTGATGTAGGTGGAGATCCGGGGCGTGGGCGTGAAGCGCCATACCCCGTCCGCCGGCCGGGGCGCCGGCGAGTTGGAGATGACCTGCCAGCCCTCCGGCGCGGTCACCGTGAAGGCGAACGTCGCCTTGAGGTCCGGCTGCTCGAAGTTCGCGAACACCCGGCGCGCGTCGGGCACCTCGAACTGCGTGTAGAGATACGTCTCGCCGTCCACCGGGTCGACGAAGCGGTGCAGCCCTTCACCCGTATTGGTGTACGCGCAGTCGGCGACGACCCGCAGCTCGTTCTCCCCGGCGCGCAGCCCGGGCAGGGCGATCCGGGAGTCGGCGAAGACCTCGGCGGCGTCGAGCGCGGTGCCGTTGAGCACCACCTCGTGCACCTCGGGCGCGATCAGGTCGGCGAAGGTCTCCGCGCCCTCCTCGGCGGCCGAGAACCGCACCGTGGTCACCGACCGGAAGGTGCCGCCCTCCCCGGCGTCCTTGGCCCCCGAGATGTCGAGGTCGATCTCGTACGCGTCCACCGTCAGCAGGCGCGCGCGCTCCTGCGCCTCTTCCCGGGTCAGATTCGTGCCAGGCACCTGGGCTACTCCTTACCGCTACGACTGACCGCAATCCTCGCACGTGGGGCGCCTGCCCGGTGCAGCCTGTGGATGACGGCGGCACCCCGCGCCCCGCGACACGTACCGCCTGTGGAAAACCCGGCCGGACGGTGGCCGGGCCGCGGTCCTCAGGACCGCTCGGCCGCCACCAGCTCCGCGATCTGCACCGCGTTCAGCGCCGCGCCCTTGCGCAGGTTGTCGCCGGAGAGGAACAGCGCCAGCCCGTTCTCCGCCGTCTCGTCGCGCCGGATGCGGCCCACGTACGACACGTCCCGCCCCGCCGCGCCCAGCGGCGTCGGCACGTCCGCGAGCGCCACGCCCTCCGCGCCGGCCAGCAGCTCCGCGGCCCGCGCGGGGCTCAGCGGCTCGGCGAAGCGGGCGTTGACCTGCAGCGAGTGCCCGGTGAAGACGGGGACGCGGACGCAGGTGCCGGAGACCTTCAGCTCCGGGATCTCCAGGATCTTGCGCGACTCGTGGCGCAGCTTCTGCTCCTCGTCGGTCTCGTCGAGCCCGTCGTCGACGAGGGAGCCGGCCATCGGCAGCACGTTGTACGCGATGGGGGCCACGTACTTCGCCGGCTCGGGGAAGCCGACCGCCGAGCCGTCCCGGGTCAGCTTCGGCGCCTCGTCGCCGGCCGCGCGGACCTGCTCGAACAGCTCTTCCACGCCCGCCAGGCCGGAGCCGGAGACCGCCTGGTAGGTGGCGACGACCATGGAGACCAGGCCCGCCTCCCGGTGCAGCGGCTTGAGCACGGGCATGGCGGCCATCGTGGTGCAGTTCGGGTTGGCGACGATGCCCTTGGGGCGGTCGGCCACCGCGTGCGGGTTGACCTCGGAGACCACCAGCGGCACGTCGGGGTCGCGGCGCCACGCGGAGGAGTTGTCGATCACGACCGGGCCCTGCGCCGCGACCTTCTCGGCGATCGCCTTGGAGGTGGCCCCGCCGGCCGAGAAGAGCACGATGTCGAGCCCGGAGTAGTCGGCGGTGCCGGCGTCCTCGACCGTGACCGTACCGCCGGGGGCGCCCTGCCACGGCAGCGTGCGGCCCGCGGACCGGGCCGACGCGAACAGGCGCAGCTGGTCCACCGGGAAGGACCGCTCGGCGAGGATGTCGCGCATCACTCCGCCGACCTGTCCGGTGGCTCCGACGATTCCGATCTTCATGGCTCTCCGTTCACAGATGCGGGGTCGCGCCCTCCATGATGCCGGGCGCCGGCCGGCTGGCTCCAGTCGTTTCCCCTGCCCGCCCGGCCGCCCCGGGCGCACCCGCGCGGCGAACTGAGACGCACGCCACAGGGGCGGGACACCGGCGCTCCGGCGTCCCGCCCCGCGGGTTCCTTCAGGACGTACGTCACGCACGGTACGCACGCGACGTACGGTACGCACGCGACGCACAGCCCGCGTGCGTCCGTGCCTCCGCTACGGCACCACCGTCCCGATCCGCACGCTGCCCGCGCCCGCCGTCGTGCCGCGGGCGTTCTGCAGCTGCACCTCGCCGAAGAACTCGCGGCCCTCCGGCCCGGGCGCCGCCACCGTGACCTCGGCCGCGACCTCGGCGCTCTCGCCGCTGTCCAGCCGCACCGGCTCGTCCCCGACGCTCACCTCGCCCAGGGCCGGGGAGAAGTACACGTCGCGGTATTCGTACTCCGTCGTGCCCGCCGGCACGTCGTAGCCGTAGACCTCCACCGTGTATGTCCCGGGCTCCGGGTCGGCGATCGAGACCGACTCCTCCGAGTCGGCGTCGGCGTCCTGGGCCACTTGCTGGCCGTTGCGGAAGACCGTCAGGTCCAGGTCCGCGCCGGTGTCGGAGGTGGCGCCGATCGACGCGTCCAGCCGGGTGACGCCGTCGCCGATCTCGATCGTCGCGGTCTTCGTCTCGCCCGGGGCGATGCTCGGGCGGTCCGTCACCTCGGAGCCGAGCGTCCCGCCGGCGAGCTTGCCGTCCACCGGGGCGAACCCGTTGGTCACGGTCCACTCCACCGGGGTGGGTTCGCCGACCTTCGCCTCGTCGATCGTCCGCGTCCCGGGGTCGAAGTCCGCGCCGAACGCGGTCGCCTCGACCGTGAACGGGTTGTTCAGCAGCGGCGAGGTGCGCCGCGACTCGACCTCGATCTCCCACACGCCCGGCGTCGGGTTCTCGTACGAGCGCAGGTCGGGACGGCAGGTGTTGGCCGGGTTGTCGTAGTTGGGGTAGCAGAACGGCGTCGACGTCGGGTCGTTCGGAATGCCCAGCGGGTCGATCGCGATCCAGCGGGTCTGGCTCTTGCCCCGCAGCCCGCTCATCGCCACCTCCAGGGTCTTCGCCCCCTCGGGGACCCGCACGAAGTACGAGCGCGAGGCGTTGCGCTGGACCCTGTTGGACACCTGGTACGCGTACGCGGGCGCCGTCTGCTCCCGCGCGGAGATCACGGTCGTCAGCACCCGGTGGTCGATGCCCTCGGTGCGCTTGGCGTCGACCAGCAGCGCCGCGCTGTGCAGCCCCGCCGAACGCGGCCTGGCCCGTACCTTGACGGTCAGCGGCTTGCCGCGGCGCAGCTTGACGTCGTCGTCGCCGAGCAGCCGGAACGTGCCGTCGTTGCCCCGCCACTCAAGCTCGTGCCGGGTGGCGCCGGCCGGTCCCGAGGTGCGGGTGATCGTGATCTCGTACGTCTCGGACTCGCCGCGCACCGGGCCGCTCTCGCGGTCGTAGACGCCGGTGCCCACGCCGGGGGTGGCGAGCTGGCCGGCGAGCACGGTGTCGACGGGTGCCTCGACCTTGTACTCGTACGCCGAGGCGCCGTCCTCCAGCGAGTCCCAGGCGTCGACGACGTCGACCAGCCCGGCGCCCTCCGCGTACGTCTGCACGCCGCGGATGTGGTCGGCGGTGGAGGTCAGCGCGGTGCGCAGGGCGTTCGGGGTGACGTCGACGCCCTCCCGCTCGGCGGCGGACAGCAGCAGCGCCGCGGCGCCGGCGGTCTGCGGCGAGGACATCGAGGTGCCCTGGAGCATGCCGTAGCCGGGCGGCAGTTCGTAGCCGGCCTCGGGGACGGGCGCGCCGGCCTGCCAGGTGGGGATGGTGTTGACCGACGCGCCGGGGGCGGTGATCGTCGGGGTGGCGCCGCCGTCCTCGCGCGGGCCGCGCGAGGAGAAGGGCATCATCTGGTACTTCTTCGTCACGCGGCTGCCGTAGTTCGCCGCCCAGGTCCCCCGGGAGACGCTCGCGCCGACGCTGATGACCTTGTCGGCCAGCCCGGGGTCGCCGATGGTGTTGGCGCCGGGGCCGCTGTTGCCCGCGGAGATGACGAGTTGCACGCCGTAGGTGTCGATGAGCCGGTTGTACAGCTCGGTGCGGGCGTTGTTGCCGTCGTTGAGCGGCGGCAGGCCGCCGATCGACATGTTGACGATGTCGACGCCGCGGTTGGTGACCAGGTCGATCATGCCCTCGGTGAGCGCGACCGCGGTGCAGCCGCCGCTCCAGGTGCAGGCCCGGGAGGAGACGATCTTGGCGCCGGGCGCGGCGCCGTCCATCCGGCCGCCGAAGAGCCCGTTGGCGGCGGTGATGCCGGCGACGTGGGTGCCGTGCGCGCCCTCGACGACGCCGATGTTGACGAAGTCCTCCTTCTTGCCGATCCAGTCCCCGCCGTACGGGTCCATCGGCACGTCCCGGCGGATCTCCACGACGAACGGGATCGCCTCGGCGATCGCCGTGTCCGGGTCGTCGGCGCCGAAGTAGGCGAACTTGTGGTCCTCGCCGTACGGGGCCATCGGCCTGTCGTTGCGGAAGTTGCCGTCGTCGTCGAGGTCGACGCGGACGGTGCCGGCCTGCGCGTCGTACAGCAGCGCCCAGGAGTCGGTGGTGTCGCCGTCGCGGTTGAGGTCGCCCTGCATCTCGCCGCCCAGGGTGGCGTTCTCGCTGAAGATGCTGACGGAGTAGTCGCCGCGCGGGGCGGTGTACTCGCGGTCCCGGTAGACGAAGGACGGGCCGGAGACGTCGGTGACCATCGGCCGCCAGGTGGCGTCGCGGTCCACGATCGGGTCGGTCGCCGTCACCCAGTCGGTGATCTTGCGCTCGCCGGTGGTGGTCCGGCGCAGCGCGGGGTGGTCGAGGTCGACGCCGGAGTCGAGGATGCCGACGGTGATGCCGCGGCCGTCGGCCTTCGGGTGCTGCCGGACGAAGTCGACGGCGCCGGTCTCGTGGGCCGGCTGGTACGGGTTCTTCGGCGGCGTCGAGCGGTCGGGCGCCGGGTAGGCGCCCTGCGCGCCGCTGCCCGTGCCGCCCTTGGCGCGGTCGGCGGCCGGCCGCGGATCGGGCAGTTCGATCTCCTCGTTCAGATCGATGCCGTGCACCGCGGAGAGCTTCGCGGCCTTGTCGATCGCGGCGTCGGCGCGGCCGGTGGGCACGGTGGCGCGGACGTAGCCGAGCTTGTCGTGCGTACGGCCGACGGAGGCGCCGCGTACGCCGCGGAAGGTGTCGGCGACCTTGGTCGTCTCACCCGGCTCGACGGCGACCAGCAGCGTGACGTGCTTGTCGCCCGCCGCCTGCGCCTCGGCGAGCAGTTGTGCGTCGTTCGCGCCCAGTTTGTCCGCCGCGGCCTTCGGCCGGAGCGGCTCGGGGTCGCCCTCCGCGGCCTGGGTGGCCGCTGCCATCGACTGGCCCGTCGCCGTGAGCGCGACGGCCAGCCCGGCAGCGAGGGCTATTCGGGCGGCGGCCCGTGGCCGTCCGCCCCCCGGTATGGGACCGGGTGTACGTCTGGGAGAGATCGTCATCTCTGGTTAACCCCCACCTGTGTGGATACCGGCATCCGGTGCCGGCTGTCCGCATATCTATCAGCAAGTCACGCGCGCGCGGGGGGAGTTGCGTGTGGCGGATTGCGGCGTTGGCGGAAAGCCGCCAGGAGGGGGTCTGCGGCACGTTCCCGCCGCGATGAACCCACGGTGACCGCGGCTACTCGAACGGGCGAGGATCGCGTGTCCATTGCGCGGTGTTTTCCGCCGCCGAAGGTATTTGTGGGCTTCCCGGCCGCCGCCGTTCCGGTTGCGTTAAGTAGCAGGTCACCCGGCGTGCCAAGGCTCCGAGCATACGGGTGCACACCACCCGCGTCGAAGCCTCCCGCTCGTCCCCTCAGGAGCGCCGATGCACCGCGAAACCACGTCCCCCAGGCCCCCGGGCCCCCGCCGGCGCGCCGTCCTCCTGGGCGCCGCGGGGGCCACGGGCGCGGCCGCCGGACTCGGCCTGGGCCTCGGCCCGGGCCAGCCGCGGGCC
>NZ_BAAAPF010000180.1:0-14824 GCF_039531005.1 Streptomyces synnematoformans | reverse complement strand
TGCCGAGTTACCCACTGCCGTCGCCTCCCTCATCCCGCCGCTCATCCCGCCGCCGCGGCCCCCGGCGGTCACCGGTACTCCGCCAGCCGCTTGCCGAGGCCCAGGGCCGCGCCCGCCACGCCGAGCAGGCACAGCACCGGGCCGCCGACGGGCAGGCCGGAGAGCGCGCCGCGGCCGTTCTCGGCCTGCTCCTGGAACTGCTTCTGCTCGTGGTCCACCGCCGCGGCCAGCTTGCGGTCCATGGCGGCGAAGCTGCGCTCGGTGGTGTCCTCGACGGTCTTGCCGCCGGCCTTCCCGCCGATGGTGCGCGCCAGGGCGGCGTCGTAGTCGCCCAGGTCGTCCTGCCTGCGGGCCTCGTCGTGCAGTTCCTTCCAGTCCTTCAGCTCCACCCAGGCGTCCGCCACCAGCTCCTGCCCGACCTCGTCCTCGGCCTGCAGCTCGGAGCGCTGCATCAGCCGCTGCCCCGCGTCCCTGTCGTCCAGCGCACCCGCCCAGTAGTCGAACTCCCGGGAGTACGCGGCGCCCTCCCCCTGCGCCACCAGGGCCATGTTCTCGTTCCCGCGGGCCTTCAGCCCGGCGATCCGGGACTGGGTCAGCAGCTGCACCGAGGCCGAGCCGTGGGTGTCGGAGTCCGCCAGCGAGGAGCGGGCCACGGAGTGGCCTGCCGTCAGCCAGGCCATGGACACCAGCACCATCCCGGCCGTCGCCACCAGACCGAGGTTGAAGATCCGGTTGGTGGCCAGGTAGAGCCGGTAGGAGAAGAAGCCGATCACCGCCAGGGCGAGCAGCCCGGCGGCGTAGGCCGCCCAGGGCGGCTCGCTGGCGTCGGCGCGGATGGCGGCCATCCGCCGGATCTCCGCGTGGTACATGTCCTCGGCCGCCGGGAGCATGGTCGAGCGCATCTGCTCCGAGGCGTACCGCATGTAGGAGTTGCCGACCGGCTTGTTCTCCCGGTTGGCGGAGCGTGCCGCCTCCACCAGGCTGGTGTAGCCGGGGAGTTCCTTGTTCAGGATGGTGATCTGCCGCTGTGCGGCGAAGGAGTCCCCGGTGCGGGCCGCCGCCCTGGAGAGCAGCCGGGAGGCGGTGCGGATGTTCGCCTGATACGCGACGCGGTCCGCGTGGGACTCCTTGCTGCCCCGCAGGAAGCCCGCCGCCGCCGTGGCGTTCGCGTCCGCCAGCGAGCGGTATATCTCCGCCGCGTCCACGCTCAGCGGTGCGGACTGCTCCGCCAGGTCCCGGGCCGCCGTCTGGCGCTCGTACACCGACGTGGCCAGAAGTGCGCCGAAGAGCACCGTCACCAGCGATACGACCAGTCCCGCCAGCCGCAGCCGGGCCGGTGGGGAACCCGTCCCGACGACCCCCTGTAACGCGGAGACCGCTGTCCGCACCCGCCCGCGCCGCTGTTCCGGAACGACCGGCACGGCCGCCCCCATCGGTGCGGGCACGTGCACGGCCGCGTCCGATCCGGACGCGCCCCCCGTTCCCGTCGGCGTCACCACACCCGGACCTCCCCCTTGCCTTCCGACAGCTCCCGCCAGACTCCCCGCCCGGTCACCGCTGTCAGGAACACTAGTGCGTCAGCGTCGGAGGGCACTAGGCTGACGAAATGTCCACCGGGGGAGACGGCGCACGCGCATGGGATCGACGCGGGTTCCTGGGAGCCCTGGCCGCGGGGGCGCTGGCACCCGCCGCCCTGGCCGCCTGCGGTACCGACCGGGAGCAGGGCGGCCCGGCGAGGGCCCCGGCGCAGCAGGACCGGGGGACCGTCACCATCGGCTATGTGGCCTGGGATGAGGACATCGCGGTCACCGAGCTGTGGAAGCAGTTACTGGAGTCCAAGGGCTACCGGGTCGAGGCCGTGCAGCAGGACGCCGTTCCCGACGTGTTCCGCGGGGTGGCCAAGGGCCGGTTCGACGTCTTCATGGACGCCTGGCTGCCGAGCGTCCACACCGAGCAGTGGGCGCGGTACGGCGGCTCGATGGTCGACCTCGGCCCCTGGTACGAGCCCGGCGATCTGGGCCTGGCCGTGCCCGACTACGTGGATGAGGTCCAGTCCCTGGTCGATCTGCCGGAGTACGCCCATCTCTTCGACGGGACGATCGTCGGCATCGAGCCGACCGCGGGTCTGACCAGAACCATCGACAAGTCGGTGATCCCGGAGTACGGCCTGACCGACATCTACCGCCAGAAAGCCGAGGACACCGGCACCATGCTGGCCGCCCTGGACAGCGCGTACGCCGCGAAGCGCCCCGTCCTGGTCGGCATGTGGCGCCCCCACTGGGCGTTCTCCAAGTACGACATCCGCTACCTCGACGACCCCGCCGACGCCTTCGGCGACCCCGACAAGCTCCACACGGTCGTCTCCCGGGAGTTCCACGGCCGGCGCGACAACGAAGCCCTGGAGTGGCTGCGGAACTTCCGGGTGACGCCGGATCAGCTGCAGGGCCTGGAGGCCGCGATCCAGGACGCCGGCGGCGCGGACCACAAGACCGCCGCGGTGGAGACCTGGATCGGCGACAACCAGCCCCTCGTCAAGCAGTGGCTCCCGATCTGACCCGCGTATCGGCGGCGTTCACGCTTGGGAGACCGCGTACAGAAGCGTACGTACGGGCTCGGTGGTGCCGCGGGACCTGCTCCAGACCAGCCGGAGCTGCAGCGGCGGCGTAGCCGCGTCGAGGGCCACGACCCGGCCGCGTTCGAGGTCGTCGCGGACGGCGAAGTCGGGCAGGACGGCGACGCCGCGCCCGGCCGCGACCCACTCGCGGACCTGCGCGAGGCCGCCGACCGCCGTGAGATCGACGTCCGGCCCGAGCCAGCGGCGCGTCGCCATCCAGAAGGAGCAGCGGGACTCCTGCCCGACCAGGGACGCGCCGCTGCGGACGTCGGCGAGGGTGACCGGTCGGCCGGCGAGCGGGTGGCCCGGCGGGGCGACCGTGGCCATCGGCACCTCGCGGAGGTCGAGAAAGTCCAGCGCGGCGTCGGGAGCGGGGTAGCCCAGGTCGCCGAGGTCCGGGCCGGTGTCGAGGAGGACCGCCGCGTCCGCCTCGTCGCGTACGAGCGCGGTGAGCAGCCGGGTCCGGTCCGCCTCGGGGCGGATGGACGCGCGCAGCCGCGCGTGCCCGGCGGCCGGGCTGTCGGCGAGGCGGTCGAGGACGGCGGGCAGGAGCGTGTCCGCGATCGAGGACTGCGCGCCGACGGTGACGGCGACCGGCGGTCCGGTCAGGCGGGCTGCGGCGGCGTCCAGGTCGGCCACGGCGGCTGCCGCGGCGGCGAGGTAGGCGCGGCCGGCCGGGGTGGGGTGCATGCCGCGGCGGTCCCGGGTGAACAGGCGGGCGCCGAGGTCGTGCTCCAGCCTGCGTACCCGGTCGGACACGGACGACGGCGCCAGGCCCTCGGCGGCCGCGGTCCGGTTCACGGTGCCGTGCCGGGCCAGCGCGAGGGCGGTGCGCACGTGGTCGAGGTTCACGTCACCCCAGCGTAGCGCGGGTGCGGCGGGTATTCGGTTTTCCCGGATACGGCGTGCGGGCCGGCCGGTCGTGCCTCCCGCCGCGGCCGGGCGAACCTGGGCCGGTCCCTGTCCCCCACCGCTCGGGAGTCCCCGTGGACGCTGCCACCGCCCCCGTACGTACGGCGCGCGGCACCCGGTACGCACTCGCCGGTGTCTCGCTGGCCTACTTCATGGTGCTGCTGGACACCACCGTCCTCGCGGTGGCCGAGCCGGACCTGATCGCGTCGCTGCACACCGACGTGATCGGCGCCGGCTGGGCCACCACGGCGTACACGATGGCGCTGGCCTCCGGCCTGGTGCTCGGCGGCGGGCTGGCGGACCGGTTCGGCGCGGGCCGGGTCTTCGGCGCCGGCAGCGCCGGGTTCGGGGCCGTCTCGCTCGCCTGCGCCCTCGCGCCCGGGCTGGGGGCGCTGCTCGTCTGCCGTACGGTGCTGGGGCTGCTGGCGGCGGCGATCATCCCCGGCTCGATGGCGATCATCGCCGCCCTGTTCCCGGAGCCGGCGGCCAGGGCCCGCGCCCTCAGCGTGTGGGCGGCCGTGAGCGGGGCGGCCATGGCCGCGGGGCCCGTGCTCGGCGGTTGGCTCGTAGAGCTGTCCGGCTGGCGGGCCGTCTTCCTCGTCAACCTGCCCCTCGCGGGGGTCGTGGCCCTCCTGTGCCGCGGGCGGCTCCCCACCGCCGCGCACCGCCGGCCGCTCGACCCCGCCCCTCACCTGGGGCTCATGGCCGCGCTGGCGGCGCTGACGCTGGCGGTGACCGAGGCGGGGCACCTGCGCTGGGAGACCTGCCTGTGCGCGGCGGCCGGGGCGGTCCTGTGCGCGGTCGCCACCGCCCGGGCCGACGGCCGCTCGCGCGCCCCGCTCGTCCCCGGGCTGCTGCGCCGCAACCGGCCCGTCCAGGCGGCGTTCGCCTGGGGGGCGGCGGTCAACTACGCCCTGACCACCGTCCTGTTCGCGGTCCCCCTGGCGCTGCACGAGGACGCTCTGGACACCGGCCTCACGCTCCTTCCGATGACCCTCCCGATCGCCGTCAACCCCCTGCTGACGGGCCGGCTGGCCGCCCGCTTCGGGGCGCTGGTCCCGATCCGGCTCGGGCTGGCGGCGCTGGCGCTGGGGCTGGCCGGGACCGGCGCCGCGCTCGCGGGCGGCGACCGGCACCGTACGGTCCTGGGACTCGCCCTGTTCGCCTGCGGGCTGGGCGTCTCGTGGTGCCTTCCGGCACTGGTCGGGTACGCGGTCGGGCACGCACCGGCGCGTACCGCGGGGGCGGTGGGCGGCATCCTCAACGCCACCCGCCAGGTCGGCGCGACCCTCGGCGCGGCGGTCGCGGGTGCGGCCCTGGCGCTCCGGCCGGAAGGCGCCTGGGTCGCGGCACCCTTCGCCGGCGCCTGCGCCCTGTGCGTGCTCGGGCTCCTCGGCGCGCTCGCCGGCGCCGGGCGTGGGCGGGCGGGTCTGTGAGGGCGGGCCCGCGCCGCTACGCCGCCCGGACCTGCTTCTCCTCCGCCCGCCCCTGCCTGAGCACCAGCGACATCATCGCCGCCAGCGCGCACAGCCCGCCGGACGCCAGCCACACCATGTCGTACGTGCCCGTCACGTCACGCGCCACGCCGCCGAGCCAGGCCACCACCGCCGCGCCGATCTGGTGGGAGGCCAGGACCCAGCCGAAGACGATCGCGCTGTCCTCGCCGTAGTGCTCGCGGCAGAGCGCGAGCGTGGGCGGGACGGTGGCGACCCAGTCGAGGCCGTAGAAGACGATGAAGAAGATCATCGGCGGGTGGATCGACGGGCCGAGCAGCAGCGGCAGGAACATCAGGGACAGGCCGCGCAGCCCGTAGTAGACGGCGAGCAGCCGGCGGGCGTCGTAGCGGTCGGTGAGCCAGCCGCTCGCGATCGTGCCGATCACGTCGAAGACGCCGACGACCGCCAGGAGCGACGCGGCCACGGTGAGGGCCATGCCGTGGTCGTGGGCCGAGGGCACGAAGTGGGTGCGGATGATGCCGTTGGTCGACGCGCCGCAGATCGCGAACGTGCCGCAGAGCAGCCAGAACGTGCCGCTCCGGGAGGAGTCGCGCAGGACGCGCAGCGCGCGGGCGGCGGCGCCGTGCTGCGGCGGGGGCTTGGGGACGAACTCGTCCGCGCCGTACGGGGCGAGGCCGACGTCGGCGGGGTGGTCGCGCAGGAGCAGCCAGACGAACGGCACGGCGGCGGCGGAGACCAGCGCGACCGTCACCGTCGCGGGCCGCCAGCCGTGGGTCTCCACGATCCACGACAGCAGCGGCAGGAACACCAGCTGGCCGGAGGCGGTGGCGGCGGTGAGGATGCCGGTGACGAGGCCGCGGTGCTTGACGAACCAGCGGTTGGTGACGGTGGCGGAGAAGGCGAGGGCCATGGAGCCGGTGCCGAGGCCGATGAGCAGGCCCCAGTAGAGGAGCAGTTGCCAGCTGGCGGTCATCCAGTGGCTGAGGAGCGCCCCGGTGGCGATCATCGTGAGCGCCACCGCCACCACGCGGCGTATGCCGAAGCGGTCCATGAGCGCGGCGGCGAAGGGGGCGGTGACGCCGTACAGGGTGAGGTTGACCGAGGCGGCGAGGCCGATCGTGCCGCGGGACCAGCCGAACTCGTCGTGGAGGGGCCCGATCAGCAGGCCGGGGAGGGCGACGAAGGAGGCGGCGGCGACGACGGTCGCGAAGGTCACCGCGGCGACGAACCAGGCGCGGTGCACGCGGCGGCGCCGGGCGGGGCGCCGGCGGGCGGGCGGGGTGGCCGGGGCGGTCTCAGGCGCGGCGGTGTCGGCGGAGGGCGGCGGTGGCTGCGTCACCCGTCGAGGATCGCCCGGGGCCCGGCCCGGAACGAGTGGCCCGACGGCCAAGGTATGCAAGGATCGGGCCATGAGCCCCGCGCAGCCCGCCCCCGCCCCTGTCACCGCCCCTGCCCCTGCCCCGGCCCCGGCCCCGGCTCCGCCCGCCGCGACCGCCGCGCACGCCGGGGCGCCCGTCTTCCGGCATCCGGAGCGGCATCCCGTCGCGGTCTTCGTACGGCACGGGATGCTGCCCATCGAGATGGGCATCGCCCACCGCCTCTTCGGCCGGGCCCGCAGCGCGGCGGGGAAGCCGCTCTACGAGGTCGTGACCTGCGCCGTCACGCCGGGCGAGGTGCGGACGGACGCGGACGTGAGCGTCAACGTGCGGCACGGTCCTGAGGCGCTGGCCGGGGCCCGTACAGTGATCGTGCCCGCGTCCCACGAGGCGGACGAGGCGTACACCCGCGGACGGCTGCCCGCGGAGGTCGCGGCGGCGCTGGGGCGCGTACGGCCGGGGACACGGCTCGCGTCGATCTGCACCGGCGCGTTCGTCCTCGCCGCGGCCGGGCTGCTGGACGGGCGGCCGGCGACGACGCACTGGACGTCGGGCGACCGGTTCCGGGCGCTGTTCCCGAAGGTGCGCTTCGACGCGGACGTGCTGTACGTGGACGACGGGGAGGTGCTGACGTCCGCGGGGGTGGCCTCCGGGATCGACCTGTGCCTGCACATGATCCGGCGCGACCACGGCTCCGCCGTGGCCAACGACGTGGCGCGGCGGACCGTGGTGCCGCCGCACCGGGACGGCGGGCAGGCGCAGTTCATCCGGCGGCCGGTGCCGGAGCCGGCGGCGTCGACGACGGCGAAGGCGCGGGCGTGGGCGCTGGCGCGGCTGCACGAGCCGCTGGCGCTGCGGGACTTGGCGGCGTGCGAGTCGATGTCGGTGCGGACGTTCACGCGGCGGTTCCGGGAGGAGGTGGGGATGAGCCCGGGGCAGTGGCTGACGGTGCAACGGGTGGAGCGGGCACGGCAGTTGCTGGAGGACACGGATCTGGCGGTGGACCGCATCGCGGCGGACGCGGGGTTCGGGACGGCGGCGTCGCTGCGGCAGCACATGCAGACGGCGCTGGGGGTGTCGCCGAGCACGTACCGGCGCACGTTCCGGGCGGAGGGCGGCGGGGCCGCCGCCTGAGCGGGGCCTGCGGCCGGGGCGGCGGCACGCCTCCGGCGACGGAGCGGGCTTGTCGGCGGGGCGGCCTACCCTGGGGTGGGTGTGCGGGGAAGTGGGGTGTTTGTCGGCACGGCCCCGGGCGCGCCGCCCCCGGGCACGGCCGCGGACGTGCGGGCGGGTGCGGAGGTGGAGGCGGGTGCGGACGTGCGGGCGGATACGGACGTGCGGGCGGGTGCGGACATGCGGGCGGGTACGGATGTGCGGGCGGCCGCGGACATGGAGCCGGGTGCGGACGTGGGGGCCGGGCTTCGGTGCGGGACGGGCGGCTCCGTGCTGTGCACGCTCAACCCCGTGCCGCCCGGCGCCAGTTCCGCCCGCAGTTCCAGCCCCTCGTCGTAGTCCCCGCCCCGCTCCGTCCGGTACGGCAGCGGAGCCGTCGTCCCCAGCGTGCGCAGCCGCTCCCGCAGGGCCGCGGCCACCTGCGGGTAGCCGTCCGGCGCGAGGCGGTCGGCGCCGTAGACGACGAAGGGCGGCAACGGCGCCATGCCGGTGTAGAAGAACGTGCCGTGGTGCAGCGGCCACAGCACCTCGTCGATGTGCCCGTGGATGCCGCGCGGGCCGAAGCTGGCCTCGCGGGCGCCGACCGAGGTGACGACCATCGCGCGCTTCCCGGCCAGCCCTCCGTCCCCGTACCGCCGCGTTCTGCCGTCCGCGTCCTTGACCTTGGACGCGAGGCCCTGGACGAGCACGCGGTCGAACCAGCCCTTGAGGATCGCCGGCGGCCCGAACCACCACAGCGGGAAGTGCACGACGAGGGCGTCCGCCCACGCCAGCTTCTCGTGCTCGGCGGCGATGTCGGCGCCGACGGTCCCGGCCCGCCAGGCGTCCTCCTGGGCGTCGCCGACGAGGAACCGATCGTCGTCTGCGCCGGGGTAGTCGTCCACGTCGAGTACGGCCTTGAAGCCCATGGCGTACAGATCGGACTGGCGGACCTCGTGGCCCGCGGCGCGCAGCGCGCGGACGCCGTCGTCGCGGAGGGCGGCGTTGAGGGAGCGGCGTTCGGGGTGGGCGAAGAGCCAGAGGATGTTCATGCTTCGAGCTTCGCGCCGCCCGCGGCGGCGGACGAGAGCCGTCTCGCCATCATTCGCAAGATTCGCGCCACGGGAAGGCCGCACCGCTGAGGGTCGAGTGGCGGTGCGCCCGTGCAACCCCGAGCCCTGCACGACGAACCGCCACCCGGCATCGGCGGATGGGGACTTTCGCCGGATGCGCGACCCGCCTTCGCCAAGGGCGTCCGACCGGCCGGCGGCCCTCGGCGTCCCCTCACAAACGAATCGCTGCCCACCAGGGTGATCAGGGCCGTACGGCTCGTCAACCTCTGGTCCGGACCGGAGGTGTCACGTGCTGTTCGTGCCGGCGCGTGCGTGTTCGTGTGCGCCCGCGAGCAGCACGCCGTGCGCGCCGTCCGCGCGCTCCCCCGGCGGCAGCGCGAAGGGGCAGGCGCGGTCGATCTCGCACCAGATGACCTTGCCGAATCCTTCCGCCTGCCACCCCCAGCGGTCGGCGATGGCGTCGACCAGCTCCAGCCCCCGGCCGTGCGTCTCGTACTCCTGCGCGCGCCGCTGCCGCGGCGGGGCGGCGCAGGTGTCGACGACCTCCACCCGGTACGGGCCGCAGTCGGCGGGCGACGCGGGGAGGAAGAGGCGGAGGTACGCGGGCCGGTCGGTGTGGACGACGGCGTTGGTGACCAGCTCCGAGACGAGCATCACCAGCGACTCGGCGTACGGCTCGTCGGCCGCCACCCCGGTCCACGCCAGCCGTTCCCGGGTCCACCGCCTGGCCCGGCCGACCTCGACGGGGTCGGGCCGCACCTTGAGCTGCACCTGCAGGGTCTGCACCGCTCACACCATCCTCGGGATCACGCTGCGTGATCTGTCCACTGTCCAGGATGATTGACGTAGCGTCACGACAACAAGCGCTTCGGACATATCCCAGCGCGAAAGAGTGCGCGTGCGGCATACTGTGCGACGCTCGCGCCCGACGGTCGAACGCCGGTCCGGCATCGACCGTTCATGCTGCTGTGACCTTGTACGAGTCCGGCACGTCCGCACCGCCGCGGCCCCCGGTTCGCGGGCCGCGGGTCCGTGTCGCCACCGGACAACTCGCACCCGATGAAGGGTAGTGGAGCCCAGCCCGACTTCGTTGCGTAACGGAAGAGTTCGCCCGTGCGTGTTGGGGTTCTCCCCTGTTTCAGCACTCTCCGTAGTCGGAGTTCCGTAGGCGAGGGCGTTGCCGAGGGTCCAAGTCCGCTGCCGGTGACGGCGAAAGCCGCCCCGGGCCGCAACGCCGGGCGCTACGCCGACAGCGGCTCCGCCGTGCCGCCCGTCGCGTCGTCCACGTCCGCGTACACCGCGAACAGCCGCCGTACACCCAGCGCGGCGAGCACCCGGTTCACGTGCGCCCCGCCGGCGCCCGCGCCCCGGGTCGCGTACGCGCCCGGGGCGGCCCCGCCGCCGTCCGCCGGCAGGATCAGGCGGAACTCGCCGCCGCAGGAACTCAGCAGCCGGCGCGCGGCGATGAGCACGCCGACGCCGCTGGAGTCGCAGAAGCGGACCGCGGAGAGGTCGAGGACGAGATGGCGGCGGCCCTCGGCGACCGCGTCGTGCACGCGCTGCCGAACCCGGGGCGACGTGACCAGGTCCAGCTCGCCGGAGACCCACAGGACGTACCAGTCGCCTCGGTTGTCGGTGGTCACCTGCAGCAAAGACACCCGGTCGCAGTCCTTCCGTCGCCTGTCAGCCTGTCGCGCGCGCTCGCCCGTCCGTTTCGCTCGTCCTGTTCACCGGCCCGTCCGCCGGCCGCCTGCCGTGTGGTACGTGTCACCTGCTGTGCCCGCGGCACACAAGATGAAACACCGACCCTATGCGCAATCACCGCATCCGGCCTCCGCATTCCGGTCAGCACCGGATAACCGTTGGCAATTCGTTGTCTTCTGTTGCACGTCATGCGGTACAGATAACGCTCCGGGGGCGTACGTCCCGACCCCCCGGCGCTACATTCGAGAACACCCGTAACGCGGCGGCCGACGGATTGGGGGGCGCATGGCGCACGGGAACGGACCGCAGGGCGCCGGCGAGGGCACCGTCCCGCCCCGCTGGAACCGCAAGATGCAGCAGCGGCTCGCGCGCGGCGAGGCCGCCGCGCTGGGCGAGCTGTACGACCGCTTCGCACCCCTCGTCTACGGCCTCGCGCTGCGCGTGCTGGAGAACGAGGAAGAAGCGAACGGCGTGCTGTCCGAGGTGTTCTCGTACGTCTGGCAGCACCCGGACGCGTACGACCCGAAGCGCGGCCAGCTCCGCTCCTTCCTCGCCGGGCTCGCGCACAAGCACGCCGTCCGGCGGCTGCGCTGGGCCGTGATCCAGGCCGGTGCGGCCGGGGAGATCGAGGACTGCGAGGAGCGCATCCGCGCCGTCTCCGCCGCCGCCCGCGCCGACTACATCGTCACGTCCATGCCCGAACCGCTGCGCGCCGCGCTGGAGCTGGCCTACTTCAAGCGCCGCGACTACCGCGAGACCGCCGCCGAACTCGGCGTCTCCGCCGAGGAGGCCCGCCGCCGGCTGCGCCTCGGGCTGCAGCTGCTCGCCACCGCGCACACCGAGGCCGGGCGGCCCGCATGATCATGGGCCCCTACGACCACCGTCGGCTGAAGTCGCTGCTCGGCGCGTGGGCGCTGGCGGCCTGCGCGCCCGAGGAGACCGCGGCCGTCGAGGCGCACCTGACCGACTGCGCGCCCTGCGCCGACGAGGCGCTGCGGCTGCGCGACGCCGTGCGGCTGCTGCACCCGCAGGACAACCTCGACCTGGACCCCGCCCTGCGCAGCCGGGTGCTGGAGCTGTGCCTGACGCGGCGGATGCCGGGGATCCCGATGCCGGGCTGGTCGGTGCCGTACGACGCCGAGACCGCCCGGCTGGACGCGCTGCTGCACGACATGGGCGAGGCGGAGTGGGGTGCTCCGGTGCAGCTGGCGTGGTACGACGACGACCGGCCGGCGGCGCGCGAGACGTCGGTGGCCGGCGTCATCGGGCACCTGCTGGCCGTGGACGGGCTGCTGGCCCTCGCGCTCGGCCTGCCCGACCCGCTGGCCGCGGACGCGCCCGCCGCCGAGGGCCATCCGCGCACGGTCTCCTCCCCCGCCGAGCGCACCGAGGCGCTGTGGCAGGAGGCGGGGTCGTCGTACGCCGAACAGCAGTCCCTCGCCCGGCAGTTGCGGCGCCGGCACGCGGGGACGATGCGCGGCCACTGGCGGGACCAGACGTACGCGCTGATAAGGACCGCGGGGTTCGCGGGCGGCGGCGTGGCCGACCTGCCGGTGCGGTACGGCGCGGGGGTGACGCTGCCGCTGCGCGACGCCTTCCTGGACCGGGCGTTCGCGTGCTGGATCCACGCCTGGGACGTCGCGGAGGCGGTGGACTACCCGTACGTGCCGCCGACGCCGGAGCACATGCACCTCATGATCGACCTGGCGGCGCGGCTGCTGCCGGAGACCCTGGCGCACCGGCGCCGCTCGGGGCGGGCGTCCCCGCCGCGGACGCTGGTGGCGGCGGGGACGCCGGGGCGGACGCTGCACCTGGAGGTGGAGGGCAAGGGCGGCGGGAACTGGTACATCCCGCTGGACTCGCCGGCGGCGGTCGCGGGACCGGAGCGGACGGTGGCCCATGTGGCGCTGGAGGGCCTGGAGTTCTGCCGGCTGGCGGCGGGGCACGTGTCGCCGGAGGACGCGGCCGCGGGGCGCGACGGGGACCGGGAGGCGGTGGACGACTTCCTGTACGCGGCGGTGTCGCTGTCGCGGATGTAGGGCGGGCGCGGCGGCACCCGGGGGCGCCCGCGGCTGCGGCTGCGGCTGCGGCTACGGCTACGGCTACGGCTACGGCTACGGCTACGTGAAGACGACCGTGCGCGTGCCGTTCAGCAGCACCCGGTGCTCGCTGTGCCACTTCACCGCCCGCGCCAGCGCCTGGGCCTCCACGTCCCGCCCGACCGCCACCAGCCGCTCCGGCGTCGCCTCGTGCCCGACCCGCTCGACCTCCTGCTCGATGATCGGGCCCTCGTCGAGATCCGCGGTCACGTAGTGCGCCGTGGCGCCGATCAGCTTGACCCCGCGCGCGTGCGCCTGGTGGTACGGCTTCGCGCCCTTGAAGCTCGGCAGGAAGGAGTGGTGGATGTTGATGATCCGCCCCTCCAGATGCTTGCACAGGTCGTCGGAGAGCACCTGCATGTAGCGGGCGAGCACCACCAGCTCCACGTCCTCGGCCCGGACCAGCTCCAGCAGCCGCTGCTCCGCCGCCGCCTTGGTGTCCTTCGTGACCGGCAGGTGGTGGAAGGGGACGCCGTAGGAGCCGACCAGCTCCTCGAAGTCGGTGTGGTTCGACACCACGGCGGCGATCTCCACCGGCAGCGCGCCGGTGCGGGCGCGGAACAGCAGGTCGTTCAGGCAGTGCCCGAACCTGCTGACCATGAGCAGCACCCGCATCCGCCTGCCCTGCTCGTGGATCTGCCAGTCCATCGCCCACGACTCCGCCACCGCCGCGAAGCTGGCCCGCAGCTTCCCGACGCTCACCTGCCCCTCGGCGGAGAAGTGCACCCGCATGAAGAACAGGCCGGTGCTGGGGTCGCCGTACTGCTGGCTGTCCTCGATGTTGCAGTCCGTCATGAACAGATAACTGGAGACTGCATGCACGATGCCCTTTTTGTCCGGGCAGGACAGCGTCAGTACGTACTCGCTCATGGGCCTACGATCCCACACCCGTCAGGCGGCGCCCGTCATGATCGCCAGCACTTCGAGGGAGCGCGGGGGTGTGTCGGGGTCCTCGCCGTCGTTCTCCGCGAGCCGTACGTGCGCCTCGCGCGCCGCGCGCACGGCCTCGGGCCAGGCGTGGTTCTCCAGGTACGCGGAGACCGGCGCGTCGGCGCCGACCTGGTGCATGATGCGCAGCACGCGCAGCACGGCGACGTCGACGAGCGCCGCCTCGCGGGAGTCGCGGAAGATCGTCCCGACGTACTTCTCCGCCGACCAGTTGTCCAGCCAGGTGTCCTCGACGAGGCGGTAGACGGCGTCGGTGACGTCGCCGTACCCCGCCGCCCCGGCCGCCCAGTACTCCTGCTGGAACCCGGGGTCGGAGATCATGTGCAGCGCGGAGCGCACGTTTGCGCGCCAGCGCCACCACGGCATGTCGTTGATGGGCATGGGCACCATGGTGGGGTAACGGCGGTCGCGGCGGGAAGCCCTTTCGCCGACGGGGGTCGCGGGGCCGCCGGTGGTGGCGGTCACAGCTCGGTGGCCTCGCGCCGCGTGAGGTCGTACTCGTCGGCGATCGGGTTCCAGAGCCCGGCGGCCTGCTCCTTCGCGGTGGTGGCCTCGCCGCTGGCGCGGTTGCCCGCCGACAGGTGGTTCCCGCCGCCGCTGCAGCGCTTGCCGCGCTTGGCGGCGTCGGCCCAGGCGGCGTAGTGGTCGTCGGCGGAGGCGCTGGCGTTCCAGGCGTCGGTGAGCGAGCGGGTCAGCTGCTGGTGGGACGGCAGCCGGTCGACGGTCATGTTCGACAGCCGGTTGACCAGGTCGCGGCGCTGACCGGCCGCGCTGCGCAGGTCCGTGGCGGCCTTGCCGAGCGCCTTGCACTTCCGGATGTTCTCGACCGAGCGGATGACCGCGTCCCGGCTGTTGTTGCTCTCGGCGAGCAGCGCGTCCAGCTTCTCGGCCTGCGCCTCGGCGGGGTCGTCCTTGACCGGCTTGTTGCGGTCATCCTTGCCGCCGTCCTTGCCGCCGTCCTCCTTGCCGCCCGGGTCCCGGTCGGCGCTGGCGCTCGGAGTGGCGCCACTGGCGGTCTCGCCGCCGCCGTCGCCGCTGCTGAGCAGCCAGCCGGCGGTGATGCCGACGGCGGCGCAGGCGGCGGTGCCGATGGCGACGGCGGCCCAGCGGGGAATGGAGCCGCGGCGCTCGTCGTCCTCGCCGTAGTAGCGGCCGGGGGGCGGGGCACCGTCGCCGTGGGCGTCGGCGTACGGGCCGGGCGGCGGGCCGCCATGCCCGGGGCCGCCGGGGGTCTGGGCGCCGTACGGGCCGGGGGGCGGGGCACCGTCGCCGTGGGCGTCGGCGTGGCCGACCGGGGGGAGCTTCTGCGTGGCGCCGGGGTCGCCCGGGGCGGTGTCGCGGAAGAGGCCCTCGAACTGCTCGTGCACCGGTACCGCGTGGCGGGCCGGGCGCTGGGGGTCCTCCGCGTAGCCCGGCGGGGCGAACGGCGGCTGGCCGGGGGGCTGGGCCGGCGGCTGTGCGGGCGGGCCACCGGGCGGGCCGGGCGGCG
>NZ_BAAAPF010000179.1:0-14849 GCF_039531005.1 Streptomyces synnematoformans | reverse complement strand
GCCGGGGCCTGGGGCCCCGGCGGCCACGCCCTGCTGCTGCTGGCCGCCGCCGAGGCCCGCGGCGAGGAGCCGCTCGCCACCCTGGAGTTCCCCTCCGGCGACCTCGGGGCGTGGCGCGACGAACGCCACCGCGACGGCGTCAGCGGACCCTGGACCACCGGCGTGCTGTGGATCCGGCTCGGTCTCACGGAGCAGCTGCTGCGCACCGCCGCCGACTACCTGGCGGGCCGCCGGGTGGGCGGCGAGGTGCTGGCCGAGGTGCCGTCCGTACGCACCGTGCTCGGCGAGGCCGCCGCGGACCTCCTGGAGGCCCGGCTGCTGCTGGAACACGGCGCGGACGGCGGCGAGTCCGGTGTCCGGGCGCCGGGGAGCGAGCTGCGCCCCGGACCGGCCGCCACCGGCGGCGGGACGGGGGCCGACGGTGCCGGGGTCGCGGAGACCGCACGTGCCGCCGCCCTCGGCGCGCCCGCCGACGGTGGAGTAGAGCACGTCGCCGGCGGGGGAGAGGGCGAGGAAGTCGGGGTTGATGACGTCGCCGAAGCCGCCGCCGGTCCGGGCGAGCGCGCCGGTGGCGGTGTCGTACGTGCAGGCGAGGACGCCCTCGCCGTAGGTGCCGAGGTAGAGCGGGTTGCGGGCGTACGCCATCGGCGAGGACGCCGCGCTCGGCGCGCTGGGCGGCGTGCGGTCGACCGGCGGCGCCGGCGTCACGCACGTGTCGGTGCACCCCGGCGGCGGCCATCTGCTCAGCGCCAACTACAACAGCGGCAGCGTCGCCGTGCACGTCATCGAGGCCGACGGCAGCGTCGGCGAGCGCACCGGCTTCGTCCAGCACTCCGGCTCGGGGCCCGACCCGGACCGCCAGGCGGGCCCGCACGCGCACCAGATCGTCACCGACCCGGCCGGCGGCTTCGTCTACGCCGTGGACCTGGGCACCGACTCCGTCTACACCTACGCCCTCGACACCGGCGGCGGCGCGCTGTCGCCGGTCTCGGAGGTACGGGCGGTGCCGGGCGCCGGCCCCCGGCACCTGGTGTTCCACCCCCGGGGCACGCACGCCTACGTGGCCAACGAGCTGGACAGCACCGTCACCGCGTACGCCCACGATGCGGCCACGGGCACGCTGACCCGACTGGAGACGTGGCCGACCCTCCCCGACGGCGTGGACCCCGCCGGCAACTACCCCGCGGAGATCACGATCTCGGCGGACGGCCGGTTCGTCTACCTCTCCAACCGGGGCCACAACAGCGTCGCCCGCCTGGCCGTCGCGGACGACGGCGCCACGCTGCGCCTGGCGGACACCGTGCCGTGCGGCGGCGACTGGCCGCGGCACCTCACGCTGTCGCCCGACGGCGCGCTGCTGTTCTCGGCCAACGAACGGGGCCGCACCATCGGCGTGTTCACCGTGGACGCGGAGAGCGGTGCGCTCACGGCCTCGGGCGAGCCGTTCGCCACCGCGTCCACCGGCTGCGTCCTGCCCACCTGAGCGGAGCCGCCGGCTCCGCGGGCCCGCGGAGCCGGCCCGCGGGTCCGTCACGTACGGTCACGTAGGGTCACGTACGGACGGGCCCGCGGGGATCCGGGGGCCGCGGCCGGCACCCGGATGTGCCGGACGCCATGATTCGAATCGGAAATCAGACACAGCCTCACGCCCGCACATGGACGTCTGAGAGGTCCGGCGTGTCTTGGTATGCCGCTTTTCCCATGACGAATCGTCAACCGGAAGCCAAGTCGTTTCCGACCGACGGCCAAGTCCACCGCCCCACACTGTCGGCGCGCGACGCGCGGGCGGCTCCGCCGCCCTCGTAACCGAAGGTGACGCCGGTCCGGGTGGAGGTCCCCGTGAGCCACAGTCCGCAGCACAAGCGCGGCCTCTATCTCGGTACGGTCCCGGCGCGGGCCGCGGGGAGGCACGGCGCCACGCTGCTCACCCTCGACCACGACCTCGACGCGCTGCCGGAGGCCGGGCGCCGGCTGACGGTGGCCGAGGTGGCGGCGTTTGCGGCGGACCTGGCGAACCGGCTCGCGGCGGCGGGCGTACGGGCCGGGGACCACGTCGCGGTCTGCAAGCGGGCGAACTTCGACGTCTGGCTACTCGGCACCGCCGCCGCCCGCCTCGGCGCGGTCCCGGTCATGCTCTCCCCCGCCCTGCCCGCGCCCACGGTCGCGGCGCTGCTCAGGCGGCTGCACCGGCCGAGCCGCCGGAACGGGCCCCGCCGCCCGCATCTGCTGACCGACGGGCCCCAGCTGCGCGAGCTGGCCGGCCTGCCGCTCGACGAGCTGACCGCGTCGGTGATCGGCGTCACGGGCGCGGGCCGCGGGGTGGCGTCGCTGGCCCGGCTCGCCGGCTCGCCGCCCGTACCGCCGGTGTTCCAGGGCCTCGACGAGCCGGCGATGATCACGCACACCTCGGGCACCACGGGGGTGCCGAAGCTGGTGGTGCACACCCCGCGCACGATGCGCGCCCGGCTGCGCCCGCAGCTGTTCCTGCTGGCGCTGCTGCGGCGCCGCGAGACGGTCGCGGTCAGCGTGCCGTTCGTGCACTCGCGGCTGTTCGCGGCGATGGCGCTGGTGCTGCTGAAGGGCATGCCGACGATCCTGGTCAACGACGACGACCCGGCGGAGGTCGCGACGTTCTTCCTGCGGAACCGCCCCGGCCTCGTCGAGGCCCTGCCCAACTCCTTCCTCGCGTGGGAGGGCCTGGCCGCCGACCCGCGCGAGCCCCTCGCGTCGGTGAAGTACTTCTCCTCCACCTTCGACGCCATCCACCCCCGCACCGTACGCCGCCTCCTCGACGCCTCCCGCCGCCGCGCCCCGCGGTTCTTCCAGATCTACGGCCAGTCCGAGGTCGGCCCCGCCGTCGGCCGCCCCTACTTCCGCCGCGACGCCCACCGCATGGACGGCCGCTGCGTCGGCTTCCCGCTGCCGGGCAGCGCCCGGGTGCGGGTGGTCCCCCGGAACGGGCGGGCGGTCTCCGCGGCCAACCCGGGGTTCATCGAGGTCCGCTGGGACGGCCTCGCCCAGACGTACCACGGCGAACAGGAGCGTTACGACGAGAACGTCAACGGCGGCTGGTGGCGCACCGGCGACGTCGGCTACCGCACCCGCGCCGGCTGCCTGCACCTGCTCGACCGCGAGACCGACACCATCCCCGGCGTCGGCTCCAGCCTGGAGATCGAGGACGCCGTCCTCGACCGCCTCGACGAACTCGTCGAACTCGTCGTCGTCCAGGGCCCGGACGCCGAGCCGGTCCCCGTCGTCTGCACCCGCGGCGACAGGCCGCTGGACCCCGCCCGCTGGCGGGCGGCCACCGCCGGCTATCCGCAGCTCGGCGCCCCCGTCCAGCTCCCGCTCGGCGAACTCCCGCGCACCGCGACCCTCAAGACCCGCCGCGTGGAGCTCTCCCGCCTCCTCCACGACCGGCTCGCGGACCTTCCCTGACACCCGTGGGCCTCCCGTTGTCCGGGAGCCGCGCGGGGTGTGTGGAGTGCGGCGGATTGTGACTCGCGCGCCCGTCTCACTCGAACGAGGGATTGCTCTTGCCGTCCGCACCACCGCGCGCCCCCAACTCCCCCGAGCGCGGCAGTACTTGCGGCAGGGGCGTTCCCGCGCGCCCGTAAGTCGGTTCTTCTCCGCCGGGCCGCGCCGAGTTCGTGCCCGGCGCCCGGGTTGGGCGGCGAGGGGGCGGGGCATGGCTTGGCCCACCTGCCCGGAGTGATGTGGAGGTCACCATGGCGCAAGCCGAGTCCGCGCCCGTCTGTTCGTTCACCGAAGTCGAGGCCCTCTCCTTCGATCCGCAGCTACGCGAGCTGATGGAGCGGCCCGGCGGCGGCGCGCTCGCACGGATCCGGATGGCCTACGGCGAGGGCGAGGCGTGGCTGGCGACGCGGTACGAGGACGTCCGCCTGGTCACCAGCGACCGCAGGTTCAGCCGCGGCGCCCTGGTCGGCCGGGACTTCCCCCGGATGACCCCGGCGCCCATCGTGCAGGACGAGTCGATCAACCTGATGGACCCGCCCGAGCACGCCCGGCTGCGGCGCCTGGTCGCCCAGGCGTTCACCGGCAAGCACGTCGAGACGCTGCGGCCCAGGACCCGGCGGGTCGTGGACGGGCTGCTGGAGGCCATGGCACGGCAGGGGCCGCCGGCCGACGTGGTCGCGGGGCTGGCCGCCGAGCTGCCGCTGACCACCATCTGCGACCTCCTGGACATCCCCGACGAGGACCGCGCGGAGCTGCGCGGGAACGCCGTGGCCCTCATGGTCACCGGCAAGGCGGACCACGAGGCGCAGCTGCGGGCGAAGTCCGCCCTGCGCGGCTACTTCCAGGACGTCTGCGCCCGCCGGCGCCGCGCCCCCGGCAACGACCTGATCAGCGAACTCGCCCGGGCCCGTGTCGGCGGCGAGGAGCTGGCCGACGACGAGCTGGCCGTCATGGCCATGGTGCTCCTCCTCACCGGCCACGACACCACCACCAACCAGATCAGCAACATCACCTACACCCTCCTCACCCACCCCGCCCACCTGACCGCGCTGCGCAAGGACCCGGAGCAACTGCCCCGCGCGCTGCAGGAGCTGCTGCGCCACATCCCGTTCCGCAAGGGCGTGGGCATCCCCCGCGTCGCCACCGAGGACGTCGAGGTCGGCGGGGTGCTGGTCCGCGCCGGCGAGGTCGTGCACGTGTCGTACCTGGCGGCCAACCGCGACCCGGACACGTACGAGCAGCCGGACGAGCTGGATCTGGACCGCCAGGGCCAGCCGCACATGACCTTCGGCTGGGGCCAGCACCACTGCATTGGCTCGCACCTGGCCATGATGGAGCTGGAGGTCGCGATCGGATCGCTGCTGACCCGCTTCCCGGGCCTGCGGCTGGGTGTCCCCGCCGAGGACATCCGGTGGAACACCAGCTCCATCTGGCGCTACCCCCTCGCGCTCCCGGTCGCCTGGTGAACCAGGGCACCGCGACCATGGCCACACTCTGCCGACCCGCCGTCGCCGTCCCCGAGCACACCATCACCCAGGAGGAGACCCTCGACCTCGCCCGCCGCCTGCACGCCCGGCACCCGCAGCTGGGCCTCGTCCTGCGGCTCATCGGCAACACCGGGGTCCGCATCCGCCACCTGGTCCAGCCGCTGCACGAGACCCTGCGCCACCCCGGCTTCACCCGCCGCAACGCCGTCTACGAAGCCGAGGCCAAGGTCCACGTCCCGCCGGTGGTCCGCCGCGCCCTGCAGCACGCGGACCTCGGCCCCGAGGACATCGACCTCATCATCTACGTCTCCTGCACCGGCTTCACGATGCCCGCCCTCTCCACCTGGCTGATCAACACCATGGGCTTCAGCCCCGGCACCCGGCAGCTGCCGATCGCCCAGCTCGGCTGCGCCGGAGGCGGCGCCGCGATCGGCCGCGCGCACGACTTCTGCCTCGCCTACCCGCAGGCCAACGTCCTCATCGTGTCCTGTGAGTTCTGCTCGCTGCTCTACCAGCCCACCGACCTCGACGTCGGCTCGCTGCTGTCCAACGGGCTGTTCGGCGACGCCGTCTCCAGCGTCGTCGTACGCGGCGCCGGCGGCGCCGGGGTGCGGCTGGAGCGCAACAGCAGCCACCTGGTGCCGGACACCGAGAGCTGGATCTCGTACGCGGTACGGGAGACCGGCTTCCACTTCCGCCTCGACAAACGGGTCCCCGGCACCATGGACATGCTCGCGCCGGCCATCCAGACCCTGGCCGACCGCCACCGCTGGGACGCCTCCGCGCTCGACTTCTACATCATCCACGCGGGCGGCCCCCGCATCCTCGACGACCTGTGCCGGCATCTGAAGGTCCCCCCGGAGGCGTTCCGCCACAGCCGGGCCACGCTCACCGAGCGCGGCAACGTCGCGAGTTCCGTGGTCTTCGACGCCCTGGACCGCCTCTTCGCCGAGAACGCCCTGCACACCGCCGCCCAGGGCGTCATCGCCGGCTTCGGCCCCGGCATCACCGCCGAGATGTCCCTCGGCACCTGGGTCCCCGCGCCCGCCCCGGGAACCGCGAACGGACACAGACCGGGCGCGGAGGAGCGCGCCGCCTCCACCTGAGCGCCCCGCTCACCGCGAGGCCCCACACGCCACTCGGACTTGACTGAGTCGCCGCGGCCGGTTGTGCCGCAACGACACGGATCAGGTGCCATGCGGTGGCCACCGCACCTCCTCCGGCGGGGACGCCGCACGGCAGGCTGGAGCCACGCACGTTCCGTCGTGGGGGGTTGGTCCTGTGAATATTGCTGTCCCGTACCGCTCGACGCTCGAACTGATGGACGACGGCGGCGAGGAGCGGATACGCGACGCCGTCGTAGCGGAGTTCAGCCCGCTGCTGTTCGCCTCGTTACCCCGGAAGGACCAGCGATTACGCGGTGAGCAGTACCTCCGTGGCCTGCTCGCCGCGGTGGGGCGCAAGTCGATCAGGAACATCGCTTCCGCCTTCGCGGATCCGGCCGCCGAGCAGCGGATGCAGCACTTCATCACCAGCTCGACGTGGAGCTGGGCGCCGGTCCGCGAGGCGCTGGCGAGATACGCGGACCGGACGACCGCGCCGCAGGCGTGGATCGTGCGCTCCATGTCGATCCCCAAGGAGGGGGAGCGCTCCGTGGGCGTCGACCACGGCTTCGATCCGCACCTGCGCAGAACCTTCCGCGGACAGCAGGCCTTCGGCGTCTGGTTCGCCTCCGACCGGGTCAGCACCCCGGTCAACTGGCGGCTGCTGCTCTCCGGCCCCTGGACGCGGAGCCTGCCGCGGCGGGCCCGTGCCGGCGCCCCGGGCGGCCTCGATCCGAGGACGCCGGAGGGGTGCGCCGTCGCCGCCGTCCTGGAGGACGTCGGCACCTGGGACGTGCCGTCGCGTCCCGTGGTCCTGGACATCTGCTCGGAGCGGGGCGTCGCCGCGGCATACCGCCTGGCCGCGGCCGGGATCCCGGTGATCGCCCGGCTGGCCGGGAACGTCCGCTTCGTCGCGGACCACCCGGCGCTGCCCGCGTGGCTTCGAAGACCCATGGCGGCGCACGACCTGATGGAGTCGGTGAAGGGCCTGCGCCGCTCCACGACCTGGGTGCCTCCGGAGGACCCGGGGGCGACGCACACCACGCTGACGGCCGCCGTCCAGGCGGTCCCGGCCGCACGGGACGCCTACGACCGGTCGAACCGCGCGTTCGCCCTGCTCGGTGAATGGCACCGGTCCCGGCGTCCGGTGAGCGAACTGTGGATCACCAACATGACCGAGGTGCCCGCCGGCCCGCTGATCCAGCTGACGAAGCTGACCCTGCGCGTACGCCACGACCTGTCCGCCATCGGGGTGCCGGCCGGCCTCAAGGACTTCGAGGGGCGCTCGTTCCACGGCTGGCACCGCCACATCACCCTGGCCTCGGCCGCGCACACGATCCGCGCCCTGTCGGCCGCCGGGCAGGCGGGGCGCGGCTCGGCTCGCGTGCCGACGGCGTAGTCCCGCGCCGGGGCCGGGCGGGCGCCGCACCTCACCGGCGGGCCGGCCCCGGCCCGAGGGGAGCGGCGTCCCCCTGCCGCAGGGTGTCCTGGGTGCGCAGGAGCTGCAGGGCCAGCTGGATCTCCAGCGTGCGCTCCGGCTCCCGCCACGTGGGGCCGAGCAGCCGGCCGATCCGCTCCAGCCGGCGCGAGACGGTGTTGACGTGCACGTGCAGCTCCTCGGCGGCACGCGTGGGGCTGCGGTCGGCGGCGAAGTACACGCCGAGCGTGCGGATCAGCTCGGTGCGCCGTTCGCTGTCGTAGCACAGGACCGGGCCGAGGGCGGATTCGATGAAGGCGGCCACGTCGCGCTCCTCGGAGAGCAGCAGGCCGACGAAGCCGAGGTCCTCGGCCGACGCCGTACTGCCCACCCGGTCCAGGGCGATCAGCGCCTTCAGGCAGCGCAGCGCCTCCCGGTGCAGCCTGGCCGTCGACGCCAGCCCCGCCCCCGGTCCGGCCGCGCCGACCGAGACCGGATGGCCCAGCACCGACGAGAGGTCGCGGGACACGGCACGGGCGACGGCCGAGGGGTCGCTGCCGGGGAGCAGCATGGAGATGTACTCGCCGCGCGGCGACCTGAGGCCCCCCTTGCGGTACGCGTACGAGGACGCCCACACGATGGCCTTGCCCTGCTCGCCTCCTTCCGGGCGGAGCACCAGCACGACGTGCGGGCCGTCGGGGTCGATGCCGATGCGGAGTGCGCGCTCGGCGAGGTGGCGCGGTGAGGACACCGACCCGCTCAGCAGGTCCTCGAACAGCTCGTCCCGCAGCGGCCGCTCCACGACCGCCGTGTCGCGTTCGAGGACCAGGATGAGCGCGACCGACTGGGCCACCGCCCACAGGAACCGGGCGTCGAACTCGCCCAGTTGCCCCGAGTTCTTCAGCACAACCGTGCCGAGTTCCTCGGCGCCGGCCGTCACCGGAACCGCCCACACGCCGTCGGCCAGCGGGACGGCCGTCCGCGCGGCATGCGCCCCGGCCCACTTCGCCCGGGCGGATATGTCCTCCAGCTCCGGGACGGCCCCCGTGGCGGCCAGGACCGCGCCCCCGGGGTCCCGCACCAGCAGGGTGCCGTCCAGCGCGTCCGCGGCCACGTTGACGACCGCGCTCAGGTCGCTGCCGCCGAGCACCATGTCGGTGAGCCGCCCGTGGGCCTCGGCGAGATGACGGGACCTCAGCAGGGTGACGTGCAGCCGGCCGTTCTCCCCTTCCAGCTCGGCCCGTTCGGCGTGCATCCGCTGCAGACGCATGGTGTGGTCCAGCAGGACCACGGCCACCCGGGCGAGCGCGGTGCACAGATCGACCTCCGCGGGGGTGAACCGGCGGCTGTGGCGGCAGACGCCGTACAGGACCCCGATGGCGGCGCCGTCCCGGAGCAGCGGCGCGGCGATGACCGCCCGGACGCCGTCGGCGCGGACCGCCTCGTCGAGCCGCGGGCTGTGCACGAACCGGTCGTCGGCCAGGTAGTCGGAGGTCCACATCGGCTTGCCGCCGGCCTGGGCGGCGTCGGCGATGCCGGTGCGGGGCGGGATCTCGAAGGCCGAACTCACCGCCTGCGACATGCCGTCGGCGAAGGGGACGTGCGAGACGCCGTCGATCCGCTTCAGGGCGACGGCCGCGGCGTCGCAGCCGAGCATGCGGCGCAGCTGCGCCAGCAGGGTGGCGACGGGCGAGCCGGAGTCGGACGTCGGCGCCGGCCGTAAGCCGGCGTCGCCCGCTGCTCTGCCCGGCTCCACTCCGACGACCCCCGGCTTGTGAAGAGCGAGATGCGCCAAGAACAAACTGACCAGGCAGACGCTATGGAGCTGCTTCTCACCCAGTCAAGGCGCTGTCACGGTTGTATGCAGGGCCGCGCACCCCGGACCGCCCGGGCGGCCGGGACCCGTGAGCGGCGTCCGGGAGGGACGGCGGGGCGGCGTCAACTCCGCCCGGCGGGGGGCTGTCCGGCCGCGCGGGGGTGGCGGTCCGCCGCGTCGGGCAGGTCGTCCCCGGCCCTGTCGATGGCGCTCAGGACGGAGTCCAGCAGGCCGGGGAAGCGGGCGTCGAGGTCCTCGCGCCGCAGCGAGAGCAGCAGCTCGCGGCCGGCGGGCCGCTGCCAGATGAGCCCGCCCTCGCGGAGCACGCGCCAGTGGTGGGTCAGCGTGGACTTGGAGATGCCGTCGAGCAGGCTTCCGCACGGGTACTCCCCACCCGCGGCCAGGGTGCGGACCACGCTCAGCCGCATGGGGTTGCCCAGGGCCGTGAAGACGTTCTCCAGCCGGATCTGTTCCCTGGTCGGGTGGTTGACAGCCATGACCCAAAGTACCTCGACAATCCGCGTCCGGTCCGGTCGGACCCCCCGGCACACCTGACGGAGCACGCCGCCCGGCGTTGACAGCCCGCTGGCCAGTGTACGACTATCCGTGTACAGTCCCACTGTTCGTATTTACTCGTACGGTAGTACTCCGATGCTCAGAGAGGCCATCGCCTTCCCATGACTACCTCCCGTACAGACTCCCGCTCGGGCACGGGGACTCCCCGACTCGGCTGGGCCCTGGCCCTGCTGGCCTTTGCGCAGTTGATCATCTCGCTGGACTTCAACATCGTTTTCGTGGCGCTGCCGGAGATCGGCGCCGAACTCGGGTTCACCGACCAGTCCCTGCAGTGGGTCGTCAGCGCCTACGCGGTGGCCTTCGGCGGCTTCCTGCTGCTCGGCGGACGCGCCGCCGACCTGCTCGGCCGGCGCAACATGTTCCTCCTGGCGCTCTCCCTGTACGCGCTGTCCTCGCTGGTCGGCGGGCTGGCGCAGAACTCGGAGACCATGATCGCCGTACGCGCCGTGCAGGGCCTCGGCGGTGCGCTGCTCTTCCCGGCGACCCTGTCGCTGATCAACACGCTCTTCGCGGAGGGCCCGCAGCGCAACCGCGCCCTCGCCGTGTGGGGCGGGGCCGGCGCCAGCGGCCTCACCCTCGGCTCGCTCCTCGGCGGCCTGCTCACCGGGTGGTTCGGCTGGGCCTCGGTGTTCTTCGTGAACGTGCCGCTGGCGGGCGCCGTCATCGTGGGCGCGCTCGCCGCCATCCCGCGCGACCGGCGCGCACAGGAGCGCCGCAGCTTCGACCTCCCGGGCGCCGTCACCGCGACCGGCGGCGTCACCCTCCTCGTGTACGTCCTCGTACAGGGACCGGAGAGCGGGTGGACCTCGACCGGCATCGTCGTCAGCGCCGCGGTGGCGGTCGTGCTGCTGGCGCTGTTCACCGCGATCGAGGCACGCAGCAGGGACCCGCTGATGCCGCTGCGGCTGTTCCGCAACCGCAGCCTCGCCGCGGGCATGGCCATCACGTTCATCTTCATGGGCACCTTCAGCGCCCTGCCCTACTTCCTGACCGTGCTCTTCCAGAACGTCCACGGCTACAGCGCCCTGCAGACCGGCATGGCCTTCCTCGTACCGTCGCTGTCGATCGCCGCGGGCACCCAGATCGGCGAGCGGATGGCGACGCGCACCGCGACCCGCGCGACGCTCGTCACCGGCCTGGTCATCGGCTCCCTCGGCACCGTCGTGCTGGCCTTCGGCGTCTCCGCGGACGGCGGATACGGCGCGGTGGTGCCCGGCCTGATCGTCTCCGGCATCGGGCAGGGCATCACGTGGACCGGCATGTGGATCGCCGCCGCGTCCGGCGTCGACGGGAAGGAGCAGGGCGTCGCCTCCGGCATGGCGTCCACCACCCAGCAGATCGGCGGCGCGATCGGCCTCGCCATCCTGATCGCCATCGCCAACTCGGGCATCGACGGCCGCGAGGGGGACGCGCTGCGGACCGCGATGGCCGACGGCACACAGACGGCCGTGTTCGTCGCGGCGGCCGGAATCCTGCTCGGCGCCCTCGTCGCCCTGACCCTGCCCCGGCGGGCGGCCACGCGCCACGCGCCGCCGGCGGACCAGGAGGGCGCGGCGGAGACGGCCGCCGGCGAGAAGGCCGGTGCCCCCACCCAGGCGTGACCCGCACGCGGGCGGCGGCGGGCGCGCGAACGGCACCCGCCGCTGCCCGCGGCCGTCGGGCACCGTCCCGGCTCCGCGTCTCCGCCCTCCACCCCGTTTCCGCATCCCCGATCCCCTGGGAGGTCTGACCGGCATGTCCCCCGAGCCCCCGCCCCTGGACGCCGACGTCGCCGTGGTCGGCGGCGGCCCCGTCGGCATGCTGCTGGCGCACGAACTCGCGCTCCACGGCGTGCGCACCACCGTCCTGGAGCGGCTCCCCCAACCCACCGGCGAGTCCAAGGCCGGCACCCTCCACGCCCGTACCGCCCAGGGCCTGCACCGGCGCGGGCTGCTGGAGGCCGTGCAGCCCGGCGCCCACAAGGAGCGCCGGGCCCGGGGGCCGGTCCCGTTCCACTTCGGCGGGATGTTCGAGCTGGACCTCGCCGAGGTGGTCGACGAGGGACCGGCCATCGTCGGCAGCCCGCAGGCCTATGCCGAGGCGGTGTTCGCGCACCGGGCGGAGCACCTCGGGGCGCGGATCGAGCGGGACAGCGAGGTCGTCGGCGTCGAACAGCACGAGGAGCACGTGCGTCTCACCGTACGCGACGAGGCGGGCGTCACCCGGATCGTGACCGCCGGCTGGGCCGTCGGCTGCGACGGGGCCCGCAGCGCCGTGCGCAAGCTCTCCGGCGTCGCCTTCTCCGGCACCCCGGCCACCGTGAGCGCGCTGATGGGCGAGGTGGAGCTGCTCAACCCGTTCTCCGCGCCCCGGGGCTGGCGGCGCAACGAACGCGGCTGGACCCTGGTGTGGTTCAACCCCGTCGGCCGCAGCCGGGTCTCCACGTACGACTTCAGGGCGCCGCCCCCGGACCGGTCCGCCCCGGTGACCCTGGCGGAGCTGCAGGGCGAGACGGAGCGCATCGCCGGAGGCCCGGTGCCGATGGCCAACCCGCGCTGGCTGACGCGGTTCAGCGACGCCGCGCTGCAGGCCGAGCGGTACCGCACGGGGCGGGTGCTCCTGGCCGGCGACGCCGCGCACGTGCACTTCCCGGCCGGCGGCCAGGGGCTCAACCTGGGCCTGCAGGACGCGCTCAACCTCGGCTGGAAGCTGAGCGCCGCGGTGCGGGGCACGGCCCCTCGCGGGCTGCTGGACACGTACCACGCCGAACGCCACCCGGTCGCGGCCCAGGTCCTGTGGAACGTCCGGGCCCAAGTCGCTCTCATGAACCCCGACGCGCGCACCGACGCGCTGCGGGAACTGTTCGCCACCCTGATGCACATCCCCGACGTCAACGCGTACCTGAGCGGCATGATCAGCGGCACCTCGGTCGGCTACGACGTCGGCCGGCCCGACGACCCGCTGGCCGGACTGCTCGCCCCGGACCTGCCGTTGAAGACCGCGTCCGCCCACACCTCGGTGGCCGCCCTGCTCAGCTCCGCCCGGCCGCTGCTGCTCGACTTCGCCGACCGGGCCGACCTGCGGGCGGCGGCCCGGCCGTGGCAGCCCCGGGTGGTCACCGTCCCCGCGGTCGCCGACGCGCCGCCGGCCGACGCCCTGCTGGTCCGCCCCGACGGCTACACCGCGTGGAGCACGGCCGCCGCCGACGGGAGCGCCGGCTCGCTGACGACGGCGCTGCGCAGGTGGTTCGGCGAGCCCCGGCCGGCCTGACCCGGCCACCGGAACGGCCGGCCCGGCACGGGCGGAACCCGCCCGGCGGGCCGGTCCCCTCCGTGGTTCCGGCCACCCCGGGGCGGCCGGGGCCGGCCGGAACCACGGAGCCCGGACTCTGTCTAGGGCAGCCGGATCGACTGACCGTGCCGGAAGCGGTCTCCCGGGTCGTACGCGGCCTTCACCCGCTGCAGGCGCGGGTAGTTGGCGCCGTAGTACAGCGTGGGCCAGCCCACCCCGGACCTGTTCCGCGCCGGGTCGCCGAGGTCGATGTCGCAGTAGTTGACGTAGCAGCCGTCGGTGGCGTCGTCGAGGACGGGCACGCCGCCGGTCTTCCGGTACGTCTCCTCGTACATGTCGCGCAGCCAGCCGATGTTGACCGCGTCGTCGGCGGCCGACTGCCAGTAGCTCTGGAAGAGCAGCTTGAATGCCGAGTCCCGGTGCACGTACGCCGTCGCCGCGGCGCCGACCGCGTTGACCGCGCCGCCGTAGGAGCTGAGCAGCACCATGGCACCGGGGTTGTCCAGGTCGGTGCGCACGAGGTGCTTCCACAGGGTGGCGATCTGGGCGTCCGTCAGGTTCTTCTTGTGGAACGACGACTTGTAGTCCCCGCGCAGGCTCGGATCGACGAGGGTGCTGTTGGTCGTGCCCAGGTAACGGGCGGACTGCAGCCAGGGCATCCGCCGCGGCGTGTAGTACTCGGGCATCGGCCCGTGCTCGCCCATCGCCCTGGTCAGCGGCACGGTCGGCACGTCGACGCCGTCGGTGACCGCGGCGAGGAAGTCCGCCAGCAGCCCGGCGGCGCCGGGGACCGTGGCGTCCATCTGCGTCAGCAGGCCGACCTGGCCGTGGGACCTGTGGTTGAGCATCAGGAAGCTCATCAGCCCGCCGTACTTCCCGCCGGGCTCGGCGTTGGCGGCGTGCCAGGCGCCGTAGTTGCGGGTCAGCCGGGTGAACGCCGCCTCGGTCAGCCGGTCCCAGTCCCAGGAGATCGCGCTGAGGAACACCTCCGCCGGCGGCTTGACCAGCGCGTCGCCGGGCGCGGTGCCGGTCGCGTCCGGCGAGCGGAACCAGTAGCGGGTGACGACCCCGAAGTTGCCGCCGCCTCCGCCGGTGTGCGCCCACCACAGGTCGCGGTGCGGGTCGCCGGGCCGGCGCGTCGCAACGGTGACGCGGGCGGTGCCGGCCGCGTTCACGGTGACGACCTCGACGGCGTACAGATGGTCGACGACGAGGCCGTGCTCCCGCGCCAGCATGCCCCAGCCGCCGCCGGCGACGTGCCCGCCCGCCCCCACCGAGTAGCACATGCCGGCGGGTATGGTCACGCCCCAGACCTTGTAGAGCCGCTCGTAGACGTCGAGCAGGGTGGCGCCGGCCTCGACGGCGAACGCCCCCCGCCGGTCGTCCCAGTAGACCGACGTCATCTCCGACAGGTCGAGAACGATGTCGGTCCCGGAGTTGTAGACGAAGTCCTCGTAGCAGTGGCCGCCGGCGCGGACGGTCAGCTTCTTCCCGGCCCTGGCCGCCTCCTGGACCACGGCGAGGACCTGCGCCGGCGAGTCGACCACCCGGACCGACTCCGGACGGCCGGCCCAGCGCTGGTTCATGCCGCGCACCAGGTCCGGGTAGCGCGGATGCCCCGGGGTGACCGTGGTGGCGCGGAACGCGGCGCCCGGCCCGTGGGCCGGACCGCCGCCGGCGGCCGGAGCGGGTGGGGCCGCGAC
>NZ_BAAAPF010000178.1:0-14972 GCF_039531005.1 Streptomyces synnematoformans | reverse complement strand
CCTCCGCCGCCCCCCGCCGGGCAGGCCCCGCCGCCCGGTGCGCCGGCCGCCCCCGGCGCGCCTCCGGGCGCCCCCGGCGCCGCTCCCTTCCCGCCGCCCGGCGGACCCGGTGCCCCGGGCGGACCCGGCGCACCCGGTGCACCGGGCGCACCCGGCATGCCGCCGCCCGGGGGTACCCCCCACGCGCGAAGCGCTGTGGGGGAGCCCGGCGGCCAGAACCCGCCCCCGCCCGCCGGCTACGGCTACCCGCCCCCCGGCGTCCCCACCGTCGGCCCCGGCTACCTCGCCGTCCTCCGCTACCGCGCCCAGGACGGCTCGGAGCAGCAGGTCATGCGGCGCTCCGCGCCCGGCACCCCGCACCCGGAGTGGCAGATCCTGCACGAGCTGCGCGGCATGGGCGTACCGCCGCAGCAGGTCCTTGAGCTGCACACCGAGCTGGAGCCCTGCGACCTGCCCGGCGGCTACTGCTCCCGCATGATCCGCGAGACCTGGCCGCAGGTGCGGCTGAGCCACACCGCCTCGTACGGCCGCGACCACGCCTCCCGGCAGGCGGGCATGCAGCAGCTCATCGAGCACCAGGGCGAGCTGCACCAGGTCGCCGACGGCCCGGCCCGCCCGCGCCCGCAGCGCGTGCCGCTGCCGCCGCCGGGGCAGATTCCGGTGCTGCCGCCGCTGCCGCCGGAGGCGTTGGGGCACGAGCTGTTCCAGGCGTTCGGCCCGCAGGGCGTGTTCCGCTACGACCAGCGCGCCGTGGCCCGGCAGGGCGTGCCGGACATCGTGGCGCAGACGCTGGTGTGGGCGGGGCTGCCGATGGACTTCGGCCCGTTCTTCTGGGGGCAGGCGCAGCCCGGGCGGCCGGTGCCGACGCTGGCGGAGCTGGCGGCGGAGCGGGGTGTGCAGCCGGCGCCGGACGCCGGTTCGTACCTCGTCATGGGCAACGACTTCGGCCGCCAGCTCTGCGTCCAGTACGGCACGGCGCACATCGTGGCGGTGCCGCTGGAGGCCGCCCCCGGCGGCGGGAGCGCGCCGCCGCAGTTCGTGAACACGGGGCTGCCGGAGTTCGTGCGCTGCCTGTCGATGCTCGGCCACATGTGGCGGCTGCGCCTCGGGCTGACGCCGGACCAGGCGGGCCGCTGGACGGTCGACTTCCAGTCCCAGCTGGCGGCGATCGACCCGGCGGCGCTGGAGGGCCCCGACCACTGGTGGTCGGTCGTCCTCGAACAGCTCTGGGACGGCCTGCTGTAGCGCCCGGCCGACACCCGCGAACGGCCCCGTCGACTCCGGTCGGCGGGGCCTTTCATATGTTCTTCAACCGATAACCACCTGAAAGGAGTGGGTGTCAGATTATGACCGATTCATCGGCGTCCTGAAGGATGAGCGCGGGACAGCCGGTCGGGGACGAATCGGGGGGACGAGAGGAGCTCGATCACATGGGCGCCGTGAAGACGTCGGCTCGGAGCTTCGACACCGTACGCGGTGGCCGCGGCTACCGCGTCGACCAAGTGGACGCCGCGGTGACCCGCGTGGGCGAGGAGCGCGACTCCGCGTGGGAGCGGGCCGCCCGCCTCACCGTCCTGGAGCGCGAGCTGAGCCAGGACCTCGACCGGCTCACCGGTGAGCTGGCGCACGTCAAGGAGCAGACCTACGCCGAACTGGGCACCCGCGCGCAGGAGATCCTGCACCTGGCGCAGGAGGAGGCCGCAGAACTGCGCGGCAGCGCCGCGGAGGAACTGCACCGGGCGCGGGAGGAGTCGCGCCGGTACGTCGAGGAGACCACCGCCGACACCCGCCGCGCGGCGCAGGCGCTGCGCGAGGACGCCGAGGCCCGGCTGCGCAGCGCCCTCGGCGCGGCCGAGCAGGAGGCCGCGGAACTCCTCGCCGCCGCCCACGCGGCCGTCGAGGACACCGCGGGCGAGGCGGCGGCGGCCCTGGCGGAGATGAAGCACCGGACGGCGGCGATGCTCGACGAGGCCCACCACGAGCGCACGGCCGCGGCCCGGCAGCTGGACGAGGAGATGCGCGAGCGCCGGCAGGCCGTCGACGACGACCTCGCCACCCGCACCCGCAGCGCCGAGACCCACCTCGCCGAGCAGGAGACGGCGCACGCCGAGGCGCAGGCGTACGCGCGCCGCTGCCGCGAAGAGGCGGAGGCGCAGGGCGCCGAGCTGGTGGCGGAGGCGGTGGCGCAGGCGGAGCAGATCGAACGCGACACGCAGCGCGCGCTGCGCGCGGCGGACGTACGCCGCGAGGAGCTGTCGGCGCACATGGAGCACGTCCGCGCGACGCTCACGGCGATGACCGGCCGCGCCCCCGACCCGGACCCGGCCACCGGCACGGTTCCCGGCCCCTCACCGCACGCGGACGACTAGCCGGAGGAGGCGCTCAGCGCGGGTCGTCGTCGGTGGCCGCCGGCGCTCCGTGCCGGTACTCCCGGGGCGTCACGCCGTACGCCGCACGGAAGTTGCGGGTGAACGCGGCGGCGTGGGTGTAGCCCCAGCGGGCGGCGATCCGGTGTACGGGGACGGCGGCGAGGGCCGGGTCGGCCAGGTCGCGGCGGGCGTGCTCCAGACGCCGGCGGCGTATCCAGCCGGCGATCGTCTCGCGGCCGCCGGTGTGGGCGCGGAAGATCCGGTGCAGGTAGCTGACCGAGACGTGGTGGGCGTCCGCGACCTGCTGCGGGGTCAACTCCGGGTCCGCGAGCCGGTGGCGCATGAAGTCCACCGCGCGCACGACCAGGGCGTGCCGGCGGTGTTCGGGTTCCGGCGCCGCCCCGGCCCTCGTCTCCAGCTGGTGGGCGAGGTACGCGTGCACGAGGTCCAGCACCGCGGTGCCCAGCCGCTCGGTGTCGGTGGGGCGGTAGGCGTGGGCGCCGCCCAGGACCTGGCTGGCGACGCCGGTCAGGAGTGCGCCGGGGCCCTCGCCGGCGGGGAGTTCCTGTCCGACGAGCCGTCGGAGGCTGCCGGGCGGGAGTGTGAGGGCGTCCTGCGGGATGGCGAGGGTCAGCACGTGGAAGTGGCCGCGGACGTCCGGGGCGCGCAGGCCGAGGGCGTTGAGCCGGGTGCCGTCGTGGAAGTAGAGGGTGCCGGGCCGGGAGGCGCCGAGCCGGCCGTTCCAGTCCGTGAGCAGCGTGCCCTCCAGGGGCACCAGGAACCGGTAACCGCCCTTGTCGGCGTCGGCGCTCCTGCGGACGACGTCCACCGACGAGAGCCTGCGGGACGACAACCCCAGCCGGCCGAGGCCGATCTCCAGCTCCTCGGCGTGGAACCCGGGCCCGCCCCCGTCCGCCGGGCCGGCCTCCTCGGCGCAGAACCCCGCCATCCGCCTGCACATCCGGTCCTGCCAGTACGCGAACCGCTCGGCCGCCGGCACCGTGTCGCTGTGGAACTCGTCCCCGATCACGCCTCCACCCCTCAGCCCCCCGAGACAGGTACCCGAGCGTAGAGCATCCGTTTACCCGCCCTTTACCCGGATCGGGTGACCGCCGTGGACGCATCGTCAAGAAAGTGTCCTCAGAGCGTCAACGACCTGACGCGGTCCCGGATGCCACCGTGGGTCGCGACACGAATCCGCGTGCGCGGCATCGCACTCGTGTCCTTCACGCATTCCTCTCATGCGCCGATCCGCGAGACCGCGCGCGCGACCGCGCATTTCCGAAAGGCATCACCGAAGTGAACCGAACTCGCATGACCGTGCTGGCGCTGGTCAGCTCCGCCGCGCTCGCCCTCGCGGGCTGCTCGGACGACGACTCCGACTCCGCCGCGGCGGACTCGGAGACCGGGGCCGGGCAGGACGCCTCGGACGCCGCGCCCGAGCCCGAGGCGGAGGACCCGGAGGCCGACGCCGAGGAGAGCCCGGCCGCCGCGCCGAAGGACGTCGAGGTGACGCCGCCGGGCACGAAGCTGAAGATCGGCGAGCGCGCCGTCGTCCCGTACGACAGGGCGGGCGCCACCGGCCACATCGGGATCACCGTCACCGGCGTGTCGGACGTGGACAAGGCGGCCTTCGACGCGGCCCTCGGGGAGAACGGCGACCCGGACATCACGCCGTTCTGCGTCGAGTTCACGATCGAGAACGCGGACGGCAGCGACCTCGGCGGCTCGTACCCGCCGAACCTGCGGGGCACCACCGCGGACGGCGGCGACACGGGGGCCACGGTCTTCGGCGCGGACATCGAGGGCTGCGCGGAGGGCCAGGCGCCCGACGAGTTCGCCGAGGCCGGCGCCACGTACGAGACGAAGCGGCTGCAGGGCGCCGGGCCGGGCGCCGCCGTCGAGGGCGCCTCCTACGAAGAGGACGACTACGAGGACGACCCGATCGTCTGGACGCCGTAACCGGCGCCTCTCCGCAGGCCGCTGCCCGCGGCCCGCTCTCCGCGGACCACCCGTGACCGCTGCCCCCCCGTACGTGGCACGGGTCGCCCGTGACCGGCGCCCCCCGTTCCGGGAACGGGCACGGGGCCCGGCGACGCCCACCAGCTCCGCCGGGCCCCACCACCGCGTACCGCCGCTACTCGGTCGCGATGGCGTTCAGGACGTTCATCCGGCCGGCCCGGAACGCCGGCACCAGGGCCGCGAACAACCCGACGATCGCCGAGCCCGCGAACACCACCCCGATCGTCGGCCAGGGGATGTCCAGCACCTTCAGGCCCTCCAGCGCCAGCAGCTGCTGCGCGGCGGTCCCCCAGGCCATGCCGAGCCCGAGCCCGAGCAGCGCGCCGAACAGGGCGATCACCACCGACTCCAGCCGGATCATGCGGCGCAGCTGCCTGCGCGACAGCCCGATGGCCCGCACCAGCCCGATCTCCCGGGTCCGCTCGATCACCGACAGCGCGAGGGTGTTGACGACCCCGAGGACCGCCACGATGATCGCCAGCGCCAGCAGCCCGTTGACGAGGTTGAGCATCTGCCCGACCTGGTCCTTCAGCTCCTGCTTGAAGTCGGTCTGGTCCCGGACCTTGTACTGCGGGTACGGGTCCATCGCCTTCTTCAGCGCCGCGTACGCGGCCTCCTCCTGGCCGTCCGCCGCCTTGCCGAACATGATGTCGTTGCGCGGCATGTCGCCCGGCTCGATGTAGTCGTTCGCCGTGGCCAGGCTCAGGTACGCCGCGCCCGCGTCGAGCGTGGTGTCGGAGGAGGTGACGGTGCGCAGCGTCAGCTCCGCCGTGCGGCCGTCCTCGAAGTCGACGGTGAGGGTGTCGCCGACCTTCAGCCCGTGGTCCTTCGCGAAGTCCTCGCCGACGGACATGCTGTTCTTCCGGTAGGCGTCGGACAGTTCGCCGTGCACGGTCTCCGTACGGAGGTCCTGCGCGTACGTCTTGGAGGCGGCGGTCAGGCCGTACTCCTTCACCGTCTCGCCGTCCGGCAGCGTCAGGTCCGCGTCGAGCGCCTTGTAGTGCGTGACGTGCTCCATGTGCGGGGCGTCGTCGATGACCTGCGCGGCCTCCGGCACGATCGGCTGGCCCATGTCGGACTGGATGATGAAGTCCGCGCCCACCGACTTGTCCAGCTCCTCCGTCGCCGAGGCGACCATGGAGGACCCGACGACCGACAGGCAGGCGACCAGCGCAAGACCGATCATCAGCGCCGAGGCGGTGGCGCCGGTGCGGCGCGGGTTGCGCAGCGCGTTGCGCTCGGCCATGCGGCCCACCGGGCCGAAGATCCGCAGCACGCCGGCCGCGAGGGCCCGTACCAGCAGCCCGGCCAGCACCGGCGCGAAGACGATGAAGCCCAGCAGGGACAGCACGACGCCGCCCGCGAGGTACATCGCGCCGTCCGCGGCCTCGTCGGCCTGCGCGGTCAGGAACAGCAGCCCGCCGCCGGCCAGGGTCAGCAGCAGGCCCAGCGTGGTGCGCACGGCGCCGGCCCTGCGGTCACCCGGCGTGCCGGCCTCCCGCAGCGCGGCCATCGGCGAGACCTTGCCCGCCCGGCGGGCCGGCAGCCACGCCGCGAGCACGGTCACGACGACGCCGAGGACGATGCCGATGACGGGGGTGGCGGCGTTGATCGTGAGGTCGGAGGTGCTGAGTTCCATGCCGACCGCGCCCATGAGCTTCATCAGCCCGACGGCGATGCCGATGCCCGCGCCGACGCCGAGGACGGAGCCGATGACGCCGAGGAGCAGCGCCTCGACCAGCACAGAACGGTTGACCTGGCGGCGGCCGGCGCCGATGGCCCGCAGCAGGCCCAGCTCGCGGGTGCGCTGGGCGACGAGCATGGAGAAGGTGTTGACGATGAGGAAGATGCCGACGAGGACGGCGATGCCGGCGAAGCCGAGCATGGCGTACTTCATGACGTCGAGGAAGCCGCCGAGGTCGTCCTTGTTCTCCTTGACGACCTCGTCCTTGGTCTGCACCTTGACCGGGTCGGTGAAGCCGGCCGCGGACTTCTCGACGGTGGCCTTCAGCTCCTCGTTGCTCACGCCGGACGCGGCGGTGACGTTGATCGAGGAGTAGACGTCGGGCTTGCCGAGGAGCTTCTTCTGCGCGGTCGCGGTGTCGAAGTAGACGATCGTCGCGCCGGGGTTGGTGATCTTGAAGGTGGCGATGCCGACGACCTCGGAGGTGAACGAACCGGGGTCGGCGATCGTGCGGATCTTGTCGCCGATCTCCACGCCGTGCTTGTCGGCGGCGTCCGCGTCGATGACGACCTCGGTGGGGCCGCGCGGCTCGTGGCCGGTGGTGATCTCGGCGGCCTTCCGCTCCAGCCGGTCCCAGTTGGTGCCGATGGTGGGGGCACCGGTCTCGGAGCCGAGGTTGTCGTTGTCGGCGTCGGCGACGGTGATGGCGTCGTTGGACACCTCGCCCTCGACGGACTCGACGCCGTCGGCCTTCTCGACGTGCGCCAGGTTCGCCGCCGGCAGCGTCGGCTGCGGCTTGCGGCCCCACTCGCTGTCGTCGTTGCCCGCGTTCTTCGGGCTGACGCGCACGTCGGAGGCGGTGGTGTTGAACAGCCGGTCGAACGTGGTGGTCATGGTGTCGGAGAAGACGAGCGTGCCGCACACGAACGCCACCGACAGCACGACCGCCACCCCGGACAGCGCCATGCGCCCCTTGTGGGAGAAGAAGTTGCGCAGTGATGTCTTGACGACGGTCATCTCAGGCCACCCGGCCCCGGGTGTCGAAGGACTTCATGCGGTCCAGGACCTGCTCGGACGTGGGGTTCCACATCTCGTCGACGATGCGGCCGTCGGCGAGGTACAGGACGCGGTCGGCGTAGCCGGCGGCGACCGGGTCGTGGGTGACCATCACGATCGTCTGGCCCAGCTCGTCCACGGAGCGGCGCAGGAAGCCGAGGACCTCGGCGCCGGAGCGCGAGTCGAGGTTGCCGGTCGGCTCGTCGCCGAAGATGATCTCCGGCCGGGCGGCGAGCGCGCGGGCGACGGCGACGCGCTGCTGCTGGCCGCCGGAGAGCTGGCTCGGGCGGTGCTTGAGCCGCCCGGACAGGCCCACGGTGTCCACGACCCGCTGCAGCCACTGCTGGTCGGGCTTGCGGCCGGCGATGTCCATGGGCAGCGTGATGTTCTCCAGCGCGTTGAGGGTCGGCAGCAGGTTGAACGCCTGGAAGATGAAGCCCACGCGGTCGCGCCGCAGCTGGGTCAGCTTCTTGTCCCGCAGCCTGGTGATCTCGGTCTCGTCGATCCAGATGCGGCCGGCCGTGACCGTGTCGAGTCCGGCGAGGCAGTGCATGAGGGTCGACTTGCCGGAGCCCGAGGGCCCCATGATCGCGGTGAACTGGCCCCTGGCGATGTCCACATCGACGTTGTCGAGAGCGAGGACCCGCGTCTCCCCCGAGCCGTACGCCTTGGTCACCTGTCGCGCTCGTGCGGCGACGGCCGTGCGCGTCGCTACAGCCGTGGTCACTGTCGTGTCTCCTTCGTCTGCGGAACCTGTCCGTCAGCGGCCCCCGCGTGGCTTCCGCGGCGGGCTTCTGCGTGGCTCTGCGTGGCTGGTTCGTCGCTGGTTCGTGGCTTCTTCGTGGTGCTTCGAGTCTCGTGGGCGGCGGGCGCGAAATCCCTGGTGCCCGGCGCCGTATCCGGTGTGGGGATATCCCCACCCCCGCACGGGGGACGGACCCCCCGCCGGCCTGCGGAGCCCCGCCGCCGACCGGCCTGACCAGGCTAGAAAGCACGGCGGCCGGTCCCGTCGGCCGGACGGAGGACCCGGCCCCTGCTTTCCGGCCGGGGCGGGCCCCTAGGGGAGCGCGGCGGCGGTACGGGCCGGGGTGGGGGTTCCGCGGCGGTAGCTGCGGCTTCCGGCTCGGGGCGCGGGGTGTCGGCGCGGCGTCGTAGGCTGGAGACCCCCGGGGCGCTCGCCGCCTCGGCCCGTTCGCGTTGCCCGCGGCGCCAGCCGCGGGCCCGGCCGGCACCTCTGCCCGGCCAGCCACCAGCCCCAGCCCCAGCCCTAGCCCCCAGCCCCAGCCACCACCCAGCCACCCGGAGCGGATGCCCCATGAGCCTGCACGGCCTGCTCGACGCCGTCGTCCGCGACCCCGCCCTCGCCGAGGCGGTGACGGCCGCCGAGGGCGGCGCCGGGCCGCACGTCGACCTCGTCGGGCCGCCCGCCGCCCGGCCCTTCGTGCTGGCGGCGCTCGCCGCCCGCACCGGGCGGCCGGTGCTGGCGGTCACCGCCACCGGCCGCGAGGCCGAGGACCTGGCCGCCGCCCTGCGCTCGCTGATGCCGCCGGGCCGCGAGGACGCCGTCGTGGAGTACCCGGCCTGGGAGACCCTGCCGCACGAGCGGCTGTCGCCGCGCTCCGACACCGTCGGCCGCCGCCTCGCCGTGCTCCGCCGGCTGGCGCACCCGGACCCGGACGACCCGGCCGCCGGCCCGGTGTCCGTCGTCGTCGCGCCCGTACGCTCCGTGCTCCAGCCGCAGGTCAGGGGGTTGGGCGACCTGAAGCCCGTGGCGCTGCGCAGCGGGGGGACCGCCGATCTCGACGAGACCGTGCAGGCGCTGGGGGCGGCCGCGTACAGCCGGGTGGAGCTGGTGGAGAAACGCGGCGAGTTCGCGGTGCGCGGCGGGATCCTGGACGTGTTCCCGCCCACCGAGGAGCATCCCCTGCGGGTGGAGTTCTGGGGCGACGACATCGAGGAGATCCGCTACTTCAAGGTCGCCGACCAGCGCTCCCTGGAGGTCGCGGAGCACGGCCTGTGGGCGCCGCCGTGCCGCGAGCTGCTGCTGACCGCGTCCGTGCGGGCCCGCGCCGCCGACCTCGCCGTACGGCACCCGCAGCTCGGCGAGCTGCTCGGCAGGATCGCCGAGGGGATCGCGGTGGAGGGCATGGAGTCCCTGGCGCCCGTTCTCGTCGACGACATGGAGCTGCTGCTCGACGTGCTGCCGGCCGGCAGCATGGCGGTGTCCTGCGACCCCGAGCGGGTGCGCACCCGCGCCGCCGACCTGGTGGCCACGTCGCAGGAGTTCCTGCAGGCGTCGTGGGCCGCGTCGGCCGGGGGCGGGGAGGCGCCGATCGACCTGGAGCTGCTGGGCCGGGCGTCGCTGTGGGGCATCGCCGACGTCCGCGAGCACGCGCGCGAGCTGGGCATGATGTGGTGGTCGGTGAGCCCCTTCTCCGCCGGCGCGGAGCTGGAGGACGACGCCCTGGAGCTGGGGCTGCACGCCCCGGAGATGTACCGCGGGGACACCGCCCGCGCGCTCGCCGACACCAAGGGCTGGCTCGCCGACGGCTGGCGCGTGGTCTACCTCACCGAGGGCCACGGCCCCGCGCAGCGCACCGCCGAGGTCCTCGGCGGCGAGGGCATCGCCGCCCGCCTCGACGCGGACCTCGGCCCCGGCCCCGACGCGCTCGCGCCGTCCGTCGTGCACGTCTCGTGCGGCGAGCTGGACCACGGCTTCGTCGCCCCGGAACTGAAGCTCGCGGTGCTCACCGAGACCGACCTGTCCGGGCAGAAGACCGCCGCCCGCGACGGCGCGCGGATGCCCGCGCGGCGGCGCAAGCAGATCGACCCGCTGACGCTGCAGGCCGGCGACTACATCGTGCACGAGCAGCACGGCGTCGGGCGCTATCTGGAGATGGTGCAGCGCACCGTCCAGGGCGCCACCCGCGAGTACCTGCTCGTGGAGTACGCGCCGGCCAAGCGCGGCCAGCCCGGCGACCGGCTGTACATCCCCACCGACCAGCTCGACCAGGTCACCAAGTACGTCGGCGGCGAGGCCCCCTCGCTGCACCGGCTCGGCGGCTCCGACTGGGCCAAGACCAAGTCCCGGGCGAAGAAGGCCGTCAAGGAGATCGCCGCCGACCTCATCAAGCTGTACTCCGCCCGCATGGCCGCCCCCGGGCACGCCTTCGCGGCGGACACCCCCTGGCAGCGGGAGCTGGAGGACGCGTTCCCGTACATCGAGACGCCCGACCAGCTGTCCACCATCACCGAGGTGAAGGAGGACATGGAGAAGCCGGTCCCCATGGACCGGCTGATCTGCGGCGACGTCGGCTACGGCAAGACGGAGATCGCGGTGCGGGCGGCGTTCAAGGCGGTGCAGGACGGCAAGCAGGCCGCCGTCCTCGTACCGACGACGCTGCTGGTGCAGCAGCACATGGGCACGTTCTCCGAGCGGTACGCGCAGTTCCCCGTGGTGGTGCGGGCGCTGTCCCGGTTCCAGACGGACGCCGAGGCCAGGGCCGTGCTCGACGGGCTGCGCGACGGGTCGGTCGACATCGTCATCGGCACGCACCGGCTGTTCTCGTCCGACACCCGGTTCAAGAACCTGGGCCTGGTCATCGTCGACGAGGAGCAGCGCTTCGGCGTGGAGCACAAGGAGCAGCTGAAGAAGCTCCGCGCCAACGTCGACGTGCTGACGATGTCCGCCACCCCGATCCCGCGCACGCTGGAGATGGCGGTCACCGGCATCCGCGAGATGTCGACCATCACCACGCCGCCGGAGGAGCGGCACCCGGTGCTGACGTTCGTCGGCCCGTACGAGGAGAGGCAGATCGGCGCCGCCGTCCGCCGCGAACTGCTGCGCGAGGGCCAGGTCTTCTACATCCACAACCGGGTGGAGTCCATCGACCGGGCCGCCGCCCGGCTGCGGCAGGCCGTGCCGGAGGCGCGGATCGCCACGGCGCACGGGCAGATGTCGGAGTCGTCGCTGGAGCGCGTGGTGGTCGACTTCTGGGAGAAGAAGTTCGACGTGCTGGTCTCCACGACGATCGTCGAGAACGGCATCGACATCTCCAACGCCAACACCCTCATCGTCGAACGCGGCGACACCTTCGGCCTCTCCCAGCTGCACCAGCTGCGCGGCCGCGTCGGCCGCGGCCGCGAGCGGGGCTACGCGTACTTCCTGTACCCGCCGGAGAAGCCGCTGACGGAGACCGCGCACGAACGGCTCGCCACCATCGCGCAGCACACGGAGATGGGCGCCGGCATGTACGTGGCGATGAAGGACCTGGAGATCCGCGGCGCGGGCAACCTGCTGGGCGGCGAGCAGTCCGGGCACATCGCCGGCGTCGGCTTCGACCTGTACGTGCGGATGGTCGGCGAGGCCGTCGCGGACTACCGCGCGACGCTGGAGGGCGGTGCCGAGGAGGAGCCGCCGCCGGAGGTCAGGATCGAGCTGCCGGTCGACGCCCACGTCCCGCACGACTACGCCCCGGGCGAGCGGCTGCGCCTCCAGGCGTACCGCGCGATCGCCTCCGCGACGACGGAGGACGACGTCCGCGCGGTCCGCGAGGAGCTGGCCGACCGCTACGGCCCGCTCCCGGAGCCGGTGGAGAACCTGCTGCTGGTCGCCGGCCTGCGCATGCTGGCCCGCGCCTGCGGCGTCGCGGACATCACGCTGCAGGGCTCGCGGATCCGCTTCGCCCCGGTGACGCTGCGGGAGTCGCAGGAGCTGCGGCTGAAGCGGCTGTACCCGGGCGCCGTGGTGAAGCCGGCGCTGAACCAGATCCTGGTGGACCGCCCGAAGCCGAAGCAGCTGGGCGCGCAGCCGCTGACGGGCCGCGAACTGCTGGCGTGGGTGGGCGAGCTGCTGACGACGGTGCTGGACTCGTAGGCCCGGTCCGCCGGGCCCGGTCCGCCGGGCGGCCAGGTCCGCCGGGCCAGGTCGCCGGGCCCGGTGCCCGGTCCTCGGTCGGGCCACGGGACGCTACCGGCGGGTGCGGAAGTACGCGCCCGGCGTGACACCGGTCTCGCGCCGGAAGGCCGCGACGAACGCGCTGACGGTCTCGTAGCCGACCGCCCGCGCCACCCGGCTCACCGGTTCACCGGCGGCCAGCGCGGGCAGTGCCGCCTGCAGGCGGGCGAGCGTGCGCCACCGGCCGAAGGACATGCCGGTCCCGGACAGGAAGAGCCGGGCGAGCGTGCGCCCCGAGGCGCCGACCCGGCGGCCCCAGGCATCGAGCGAGTGCGGGCACGCCGGATCGTCCAGGAGCGCCTGCGCCACCTCGCGGGCGCGGGGGTCGGCGGGCAGAGGGGTGTCGAGCGTGGTGACCGCCACCGGCTCCAGCAGGTCCAGGACGAGCGCCTCCCCGCGGGCCCGGCGCGCGGCGCTCAGCGCCTGGTCGTCCAGGTAGCGGATGAGTTCCGCGAGCAGCGGGGAGACCGTGATCGGCCGCGGCCTGTCCCACGCCGGTGCCGGCACGGGTTCCGTGGCCGCGGGCAGGTAGAGCGAGGTCATGGTGCTGTGGCTCGCCGACGTCACCTCGTGCGGCACCCCGGCCGGGATCCACAGCGCCCTCGTGGTCGGCAGCACCCAGGTCCGGGCGCCGGCGACGACGGCGAGCGTTCCGCTGGAGGCCCAGGCCAGCTGGTGCGTCCGGTGGGTGTGCCGCTCGAACCGCGTGCCCGCCGGCATGGCGTGAGTCCCGACGGCGAGCACGCCCACCTGTCCGTTTCCCGACATCACGTGGCAGCGTACGGCCTTTGAGACGGGGGCGCAGCTCCCTAGCGTTGCCGCCATGAACACCAACCACGCCGAGCTGTGCGCGAGCCCCGAGTGGGCCGCACACCTCCAGGAGGACGTGCTCCCCGACGCGGTCGCCCGTGCCGAGTTGGGGAGGGACATGCTTGAGGTCGGGCCCGGGCCGGGTGCCGCCACCGAGTGGCTGCGCAGCCGGGTCGACCGCCTGGTCGCGGTCGAGGTCGAGGCCGAGGCGGCGGCGCGGCTGGCCGACCGCTACGCCGGGACGAACGTCGCGGTCCGCCACGGGAACGGGACCGCGCTGGAGTTCGCCGACGACTCCTTCGACTCCGCGGCGTCGTTCACGATGCTGCACCACGTGCCGACGGCGGCGCTCCAGAACCGCCTGCTGGCGGAGATCCTGCGGGTCCTGCGGCCGGGCGGCGTCCTCGTCGGCGCCGACAGCCTGCCGAGCCCGTCGCTGCACGAGTTCCACGCGGGCGACACCTACAACCCGGTGGAGCCGGCGGCGTTCCTGGTGCGCCTGCAGACCTTGGGCTACGTCGACATCACACTCCGCGTGGCGGGCCGTCTGATCTTCTCCGCACACAAGCCGGAGGCGCAGAACTAGAGGGCTTCACGAGCCCTCCCCACCCAGGGGGTTGCGCATCCGGACGCCGGGGAACCGGCTGAAGTCGCGGTCGGCGGACCAGAGTTCGCGCACGCCGTGCATCCGGCACAGGGCGCGCGCCGGGTGGCTACGGGGCCTCGACGCCGGCGATGCGGTACTTGTGCACGTCGGCGTCGAGGATGCGGGCGGTCTGGCCGGCGTCCGGGCCGGTGCCGCGGAAGCGGTGCAGGTCCTCGTCGGTCTCCCAGCGCTCGTACACGTTGACCCGGTCCGCCTCGACCGGGTCGGCGGAGAGCGCGAAGTCCAGGCACCCGGCGGCCTCGCGCGCCCGCGTGACGATCTGCGCGCAGCCGGCCAGGTAGTCGTCCCGGTCGGCGGCGTCGACGCGCAGCGCCCCGGCAATGATGATCATGGTGCTCCCTGTGGTGCGACGGTACGGCTTCCGTAAGCAGAGACCATCCCGGCGCCCCGGACTCATCGCGCCGCGGGGTTGAACATCAGGGGGGTGAGCGCGCGGAAGACCTCTGCCGGGTCGTCCCGGCCGGCGAGGGCGGTGTCCAGGCTGCCGCTGAGGGCCAGGGTGGCGAAGCCGTGGGCCGCCGACCAGGCGGCCAGGCGGGCGGACTCCGGGTCGGGGCCGCGGTCCGGCTCGGGGAGGGCGGCGATGGCGGTGCGCAGGGTGCGGTCGACGCGGTCGCGGGCCGCCGCCAGCGCCGGGGCGTCCGCGTGCAGCAGGTGGGGCTGGTACATCACCTGGAAGTGCGCCGGGTGCGCCAGCGCGAACCGTACGTAGCGCACGCCCAGGTCCGCCAGGTCCGCCGCCGCCTCCAGCGACTCCGCGAGCAGCCCGTTGCCCTCGGCCGCGATCGCGGTCAGCAGCCCGGCGCGGTCCCCGAAATGGTGCGCCGGCGCGGCGTGCGAGACGCCCGCGCGGCGGGCCAGGTCGCGCAGGCTCACGGCGCCGGGGCCCTGGTCGGCGATGACGTCGAGCGCGGCGTCGAGGACGGCGCGGCGCAGGTTGCCGTGGTGGTAGGGGCGGTGACCGGTCATGGGGGGCATCCTCCACGAGAATCTAGTCATTGACAAGTTGTGCGTCTGCGAGGCAATCTAGTCAGTGAAAAGATTCGGATACGGAACCGAGGAGCACGCCATGCCGGAAGAACTGACGCACCAGCGCGTACGACAGCTCTGGCACCTGCTGGAACCGCTGCACGCCGTCCTCTACTACGCCCCCGACGCCTTCGACGAGGCCGCCGCCCTCGGATACCGGACCGAGGACCGCTGGCCCTCGTACTTCGCCTGGCGCGCGGCGCCCCTCGGCCCGGTCGGCGAGGCAGTCGTCACCGCGGCGTTCTACAGCTTCAACCCCGCCATGACCGGCCGCTACGTCCCCGCCGCGTGGGACGTCGCCGCCCCGGCGAAGGTGCTCGCCGCCCGCGAACGCGCCGTCGACCGGGCGTACCGGTCGATCTTCGGCGACGGCCCGGA
>NZ_BAAAPF010000177.1:0-15028 GCF_039531005.1 Streptomyces synnematoformans | reverse complement strand
GTGCTGGTCGCCGGCGGCGGCGCGGTGTACTCCGAGGCGTGGGCGGAGCTGCGGGCGTTCGCGCAGCGCACCGGCATCCCGGTCGCCGACACCCACGCCGGCAAGGGCGCCGTGCCCTGGGACCACCCCGCGGCCGTCGGCGCGCTCGGCGCCACCGGCACCGCCGCCGCCAACGCGCTGGCCGCCGAGGCCGACGTGGTCCTCGGCGTCGGCACCCGCTACAGCGACTTCACCACCGCCAGCCGCACCGTCTTCGCCCGCCCCGACGTGGCGTTCGTCAACCTCAACGTCGCCCGCCTCGACGCCGTCAAGCACGCCGCGGAGCCGCTGGTCGCCGACGCCCGCGCGGGCCTCGAAGCGCTCGACGCCGAGCTGGCCGACTGGCAGGTCGACGACGACTACCGCGCGCATGTACGCGAACTCGCCGACGGCTGGCGGCGCACCACCGACGCCGTCTGCCGCCCCGGGCGCGGCCACGGCCCGCCGCCCGCGCAGACCGAGATCCTCGGCGCGGTCAACGACCTGACCGACGGCCCCGATGACATCACCATCATCAACGCCGCCGGGTCCATGCCCGGCGACCTCCAGGCGCTCTGGCGGGCCCGGGACCCGAAGGCGTACCACGTCGAGTATGCCTACTCCACCATGGGCTACGAGATCGCCGCCGGGCTCGGCGTGAAGATGGCCGCCCCGGACCGCGAGGTCGTCGTCCTCGTCGGCGACGGCTCGTACCTGATGCTCTCCCAGGAGATCGTCACCGCGGTCGCCGAGGGTCTGAAGATCGTCGTCGTCCTCGTCGACAACGGCGGCTTCGCGTCCATCGGCGCGCTGTCCGAGTCGCTCGGCTCGCAGCGCTTCGGCACCCGCTACGCCGGCCGCAACCCCGACACCGGCGAACTCGACGGCGGGCCGCTGCCGGTGGACTTGGCCGCGAACGCCGCGAGCCTCGGCGCGGACGTGCTGCGGGCGACGACGGTCGCGGAGTTCCGGGACGCCTTCGTACGGGCGAAGGAGGCCGAGCGCACCACGGTGGTGCACGTCGTCACCGACCTGACCGGGCCCAACCCGCCGAGCTCCGCGTGGTGGGACGTGCCCGTCAGCGAGGTCTCGGAGCTGGACTCCACGCGCAGGGCGTACGAGGAGTACCGCGACGGCAAGCGCGCCCAACGCCCGTACCTCTGACAGCTTCTGTTCCCCCCCCCCGGCAAGTTAAGCGAGACCCTCATGCACACGATCGAGCACTGGATCGCCGGCGGCGCCGCCGCGTCCACATCGGCTTCCGCGCCCCGCACCGCCCCCGTCTACGACCCCGCCACCGGCCGCGAGCAGGCCCGCGTCCTGCTCGCCGAGACCGCCGACGTCGACGCCGCCGTCAGCGCCGCCGCCACGGCGTACGACAGCTGGCGGGACAGCTCGCTGTCCCAGCGGATGCGCGTGATGTTCGCCTTCCGCGAGCTGCTCGCCCGGCACGAGGACGAGCTGGCGCGCCTCGTCTCCGCGCAGCACGGCAAGGTCGTCTCCGACGCGCGCGGCGAGATCGTCCGCGGCCGGGAGGTCGTCGAGTACGCCTGCGGGATAGCCGACGCCCTCAAGGGCGGCTACTCCGACCAGTACTCGCGCGGCGTCGACGTCCTGTCGTTCCGCGAGCCGCTCGGGGTGTGCGCGGGCATCACCCCGTTCAACTTCCCCGCGATGGTGCCGCTGTGGATGCACCCCATCGCGATCGCCACCGGCAACACCTTCGTGCTCAAGCCCAGCGAGCGCGACCCGTCCGCGTCGAACCTGATCGCGCAGCTGTACGCGGACGCCGGGCTGCCCGACGGCGTGTTCAACGTCGTCCACGGCGACAGGACCGCCGTCGACGCGATCCTCGACCACCCCGGCATCTCCGCCGTCTCCTTCGTCGGCTCCACCCCCGTCGCCACGTACGTGCACGAGCGCGCCACCGCCGCCGGCAAGCGCGTCCAGGCGCTCGGCGGCGCCAAGAACCACGCCGTCGTCCTGCCGGACGCGGACCTCGACTACGCCTCCGACCAGCTCGTCGCCGCCGCCTACGGCTCCGCCGGCGAGCGCTGCATGGCGATCTCCGTCGCCGTCGCGGTCGGGGACGCGGCCGAGCCGCTGGTCGAGGTGCTGCGGCGGAAGGCGCGGGCGGTGCGCGTCGGGCCCGGCGACGACCCGGCCAGCGAGATGGGACCGCTGGTCACCCGCGCCGCGCAGGAGCGCGTCGAGGGCGCGGTCGCCGCGGCGGCGGCGCAGGGCGCGACGGTCGTGGTCGACGGCCGGGACCTCAAGGTCGCGGGGCACGAGGAGGGCTTCTTCACCGGCCCGACGCTGCTGGACCACGTCACCGCGGCGATGGACGCGTACCGTACGGAGATCTTCGGCCCGGTGCTCGCCGTCGTCCGCGTCGACACCCTGGACGAGGCGATCGCGCTCATCAACGCCAACCCGTACGGCAACGGCACCGCCCTGTTCACCGGCGACGGCGCCGCCGCCCGGCGCTTCCAGCGCGGGGTGCACGTCGGGATGGTCGGCATCAACGTGCCGGTGCCGGTGCCGATGGCCGCGTACTCCTTCGGCGGCTGGAAGGACTCGCTCATCGGCGACAGCCCCGTGCACGGCCCGGAGGGCGTCCGCTTCTACACCCGCCCCAAGGTCGTGACCACCCGCTGGCCGGCCGGCGGCAACCCGGCGGCCCGCGGCGCGGCGTTCGCCTTCCCGACCGCCAACTGAGCCTTTCGCCGCCCCCGCAGCCCGCTACGAGCCCGAACCGAGAGGCCGCACCCTCATGACGACGAACGCACCCGGCGCACCCGCCGCCCCGCGCACCGCCGCGGGCCCCACCGCCGACAATCTGTGCCTGGGCTCCGCCCCGTGCTCCTGGGGGGTGTGGTTCCCCGAGGAGGAGCACCAGGTCCCGTACACCCGCTTCCTCGACGAGCTGGCCGAGACCGGCTACAAGTGGCTGGAGCTGGGCCCGTACGGCTACCTGCCCACCGACCCGCAGCGCCTCGCCGGTGAACTCGCCGACCGCGGGCTGCAGGTCTCCGGCGGCACCATCTTCGGTGCCCTGCACCGCCCGGCCGAGTGGGACGAGACGCTGGCCGCCGTCCGCCGCGTCGCCGAGCTGACCGCCGCCGCCGGCGCGCACCACCTCGTGCTCATCCCGCCGCTGTACCGCGACGAGAAGACCGGCGACTTCACCGAGCCGCCGGAGCTGACGGCCGCGCAGTGGACGGCGCTCGGCAAGGCCGCCGACGGCCTCGGCAGGATCCTCCTGGACGACTACGACGTGCGGCTCGTCGTCCACCCGCACGCCGACAGCCACATCCAGACGCAGCCGGAGATCGAGCGCTTCCTGAACGCCACCGACTCCCGCTACGCCAACCTCTGCCTGGACACCGGCCACGTCGCGTACGGCGGGGGCGACAACCTCGACCTCATCCGCCGCTACGCCGAGCGCATCGGCTACGTCCACATCAAGCAGATGGACCCGGTGATCATCGAGCAGGTCCGGGCCGAGAACCTGTCGTTCAGCGAGGCCGTCAGCCGCGGCGTGGCCGTCGAGCCGCCCGCGGGCGTGCCGGACCCGGCGGACGTCGTGGAGGCGCTGTCCGGGCTGGACGCGGAGCTGTTCGTGGTCGTCGAGCAGGACCTGTGGCCGTGCGAGCCGGAGGTGCCCATGCCGATCGCGGTCCGTACCCGCGACTACCTGGCCGGCGTCGGCCTGAGCGGCACCCGCCGCCCCCGCTGAGAACGAGCCTGAACAAGGAGCACGCAGTCATGACCGTACGCATCGGAGTCGTCGGCACCGGCGCCATCGGCCGCGAGCACATCGAGCGCCTCACCCGCACCATCAGCGGCGCCCGCGTCAGCGCCGTCGCCGACATCGACGCGGCGCTCGCCGAGAAGGCCGCGGCGGCGGCGGGCGGCGCGCGGGTCGCGGCGGACGTACCGGAGCTGATCACGGCCGACGACGTGGACGCCGTGCTGGTCACGTCCTGGCACGCCGCCCACGCCGAGCACGTGCTCGCCGCCGTCGCCGCGGGCAAGCCGGTGCTCTGCGAGAAGCCGCTCGCCACCACCGCCGACGACGCGCTGCGCGTGCTGGCCGCGGAGGAGGCGCACGGGCGGCGGCTGGTGCAGGTCGGGTTCATGCGCCGCTTCGACCCGGGGTACCGGGAGCTGCGGCGCGTCATCGCCGGCGGCGGCATCGGCCGGCCGCTGATGATGCACTGCGCCCACCGCAACCGGACCCAGGGTGAGCGGTACACCACCGAGATGGCCGCGCAGGACACCGCCGTGCACGAGATCGACGCCGCCCGCTGGCTCCTCGGCGAGGAGATCGTCTCGGCGCAGGTCATCATGCCGCGCGCCACCGACCACCGCTTCCCGCACCTGCGGGACCCGCAGTTCATGCTCTTCGAGACGGCCGGCGGGGTCCGTATCGACCTGGAGGTCTTCGTCAACTGCCAGTACGGCTACGACATCCGGTGCGAGACGGTCGGCGAGACGGGCCTCGTCCGGCTCCCCGACCCGGCGCGCGCCGAGATCCGGTCGGCGGGGCGGGTCGGCACGGAGATCGACCAGGAGTGGGGCGGGCGCTTCGCCGAGGCGTTCGACGTGGAGGTGCAGGCGTGGGTCGACTCGGTCGCCGACGGCGCGGCCACCGGCCCGAGCGCCTGGGACGGCTACGCCGCCACGGCGGTCGCCGCGGCCACCGTCGAGGCGCAGCGCACGGGCGCGGTGGTGGACGTCAACCTCGCCCCGCGCCCGGCGTTCTACGCCTGACGACTTCCCGCGGCCCGGCCCCACCGCGGGGGGAGGGGCCGGGCCGCGGGAACCCCGCCCCGTCCCGGGGCGGGCTCAGACGTCGTCGCCGGCGAGGACGTCGTCCGCGTCCGTGATCCGGTACGCGTACCCCTGCTCGGCGAGGAACCGCTGCCGGTGCGCGGCGAAGTCCTGGTCGATGGTGTCGCGGGCGACGAGCGAGTAGAACCGGGCCTCGTGCCCGTCCTCCTTCGGCCGCAGCACCCGGCCGAGCCGCTGCGCCTCCTCCTGCCGCGAACCGAACGTGCCGGAGACCTGGATGGCGACCGTCGCCTCCGGCAGGTCGACCGAGAAGTTCGCGACCTTCGACACCACCAGGACGCCGATCTCGCCGCTGCGGAAGGCGTCGAACAGCTTCTCCCGGCGGGCGTTGGTCGTCTCGCCCTTGATGACCGGCGCGTCCAGATGCTCGCCCAGCTCGTCGAGCTGGTCGATGTACTGCCCGATGACCAGCGTCTGCTCGCCCGCGTGCCGGGCGACGAGCGCCTCGGCGACCCTGCGCTTGGTGTCGGTCGTGGCGCAGAAGCGGTACTTCTCCTCCGACTCCGCCGTGGCGTACGCCAGCCGCTCGGCGTCCGTGAGGTTCACCCGCACCTCGACGCAGTCCGCGGGCGCGATGTAGCCCTGCGCCTCGATCTCCTTCCACGGGGCGTCGAAGCGCTTGGGCCCGATGAGCGAGAACACGTCGGACTCGCGGCCGTCCTCCCGCACCAGCGTGGCCGTCAGCCCGAGCCGGCGGCGCGCCTGGAGGTCGGCGGTGAACTTGAAGACGGGCGCCGGCAGCAGGTGCACCTCGTCGTAGACGATGAGCCCCCAGTCGCGGGAGTCGAACAGCTCCAGGTGCGGGTAGACGCCTTTGCGGCGCGTCGTCAGCACCTGGTACGTGGCGATGGTGACCGGGCGGATCTCCTTGCGGGCGCCGCTGTACTCGCCGACCTCCTGCTCGGTCAGCGACGTCCGGCGCAGCAGCTCGCTCTTCCACTGCCGGGCCGCGACCGTGTTCGTCACGAGGATCAGCGTCGTCGCCTTCGCCTCGGCCATCGCGCCGGCGCCGACGAGCGTCTTGCCCGCCCCGCACGGCAGCACGACGACCCCGGAGCCGCCGTGCCAGAAGCCCTCGACGGCCTGTTTCTGGTACGGCCGCAGCCCCCAGCCGTCCTCCACCAGCGCGATCGGGTGCGCCTCCCCGTCCACGTACCCCGCGAGGTCCTCGGCGGGCCAGCCGAGCTTCAGCAGCGCCTGCTTGATCTGCCCGCGCTCCGACGGGTGCACGGCGACGGTGTCGTCGCCGAGCCGCGCCCCGACCAGCGGCTGGATCCGCTTGGAGCGCAGGATCTCCTCCAGCACCGGCCGGTCGCTGGTGGAGAGCACCAGGCCGTGCGCCGGGTCCTTGGTGAGCGTCAGCCGTCCGTACCGCGCCATGGTCTCGGCGACGTCCACGAGCAGCGCGTGCGGCACGGGATAGCGCGAGTACGTCACGAGCGCGTCCACGACCTGCTCCGCGTCGTGCCCGGCGGCCCGCGCGTTCCACAGGCCCAGCGGCGTGACGCGGTAGGTGTGGATGTGCTCCGGGGCGCGCTCCAACTCGGCGAAGGGCGCGATGGCGCGCCGGCACTCCTCCGCCAGCTCGTGGTCCACTTCCAGCAGGAGCGTCTTGTCCGACTGCACGATCAGGCAGGACATGCCGGACCTCCTCCCACTGCCGGACCCTGTCGCGCCCGGATCGGAAACTCGGGAAACAGGAAAGTCTACCTCGGTGCGGCATGCGGCACGGCAGCGCGGCGAGCAGCCGGCGGCGGCGGCCGGGGCCCCTCGCGCCCGTGTCACCCGTGTCACCCGGTGTGCAGGGACGCGGCGGCGGCGAGCGTGAGGCCCGCGACGATGCAGCAGATGCCCCAGCGGATGGACCGGTACTTGCGTGCCAGGATTCCGCTCAGGTCGCGGAACTGCGTGAGCAGCCACTCCGTCGGCGCCTCGCCCGCCCGCGACACGAGACACACCAGCTGCGCCAGCTCCGCGCCGTGCAGGGCGTCGGCGTAGTACGTCACCCCCGTCGTCGTACGCCGGGTCCGGGTCCTGGGCAGCACCGTCCCGATCAGCAGCGCGACGCCGAGGAGCCAGACGCCGCCCGCCCCGGCCCAGAGCAGGGCGTCCTCGTCCAGGCTCCGCTTCGGCGTCCGGCTGCCGACGAACACGGGCAGCGCCAGGGCGCCGGACAGCAGGATGGACGCCTTGGTGTCCGCCCGCGCGAGGTCCTCGCGCGTCGCGGCCACCAGCCGTTCCGCTATGTACAGCGCCGCGTCCGGCACCCGCTGTCCGGCGCTCCCGCGGGTCATCGCGTGTCGTCCCGGACCCCGGGCGGCGGCGGGGGAGCGGCCGGCATCGGCGGGACGTCGGCGGGGATGACGCGCGCGCCGTCCTCGACCCCGGCGTCCGCGGGTTCCGCCGGCCCGTCGTGCGGCTCGGGCGCCTCGGGCGCCGGCGGCGGAAGGGGCAGGGACGTGGGCGGCTCCGGCAGGCCGCTCTCGCCGAGCACCCCGCCCGCCACGCTGCGGCCGAAGTCGATCAGCCGCTGCACCTGGTCCTCCACCTGGTGACGCTGCACCACGCCGGCGTCGATGAGCCGCCCCAGATAGTCCAGCGCCCCGGTCCGCTGCTCCTTGGCCAGCTGCTGGATCTGCTGCAGGACGCCCACGGCCCGCGAGGGGTCCTGGGCCATGAGGAACGCGTACTGCTCCGACTCGCCGGCGCTGATCAGCTGGCGCGCGTGCTCGATGTTCGCCTGGGTGCGCTTCTGCTCGGCCTTGTCCCGCGCCATGGTGACCTCGGAGGTGTGCGACACGTCGACCAGCGCGCCGAAGTACTTCTGCGCGGCCGCGCCCAGGTCGATGCGGACGTACACCTGCGTCACCAGGCCAAGACCCGCCCCGAAGTCGTTCCAGCGGCCGTTGGCCAGCTCCGTCTGTATCGCCTCGTCCGCCGCCTGGGCCCGGTCCAGGCCGTACTGGCGCGAGATCCCGCGCAGCCGGGCGAGCAGCTCGGGGCGCAGCATCCTCGCGACGTCCACGACCCGCTTCTCCGCGGCGAGATAGAAGTCCTGGACCTCCCAGTTGACGTCGGCCTCGGCGACGAACTCGGCCTGGTCCTGGTAGGAGGGCAGTTCCACCCGGAACGAGACCTGGTGCCTGCCGCGGGCGATCAGGCAGACGGAGGTCGGCTTGCCGACGAGCGGCTTGTCGACGTGGTGCGCCCCGCGCACCGTCACGATGCTGTGGCCGCCGTTCTTGTAGAACAGCACGGAGGCCACCTGCGCACCGCGGTGCTTGTATCCCTTCATGGGGCTGAACTCCCTGATGAAGGGGCCCAGCAGCGGGTGCGGCAGCTGAATGTCCGGGTTGGGTGCCGGGGGTCTGTAGTTCGACGTCACCTTGTGCCTTCTCCCTGGACCGCGCGCCGCAGGAGGCGGGCGTGGTCCTGTGCCAACGGCTGGTAGGGGTCCTGCGTCAACTCGTGGATGAGCGACAGCAGTCGCTTCTTGTCGTCCTCGGTGTGCAGCAAGTGGCGCAGGAGGCGCAGCAGAGCCGCGGCCCACGGCCTGCCCGCGGAGCGGGTGAACCAGTCCTCCACCGTCTCCAGGGCCGACTCGTACGAGCGCGCGGTGTTCAGGGCGGTCCACAGCAGCCCCGCCAGCCCGGACGCGTGCTCGGGCCGGGCCTCCGCCAGCGCGACGAGCAGGGGGACCTCCCCGAGATGCGCGATCTCGGGGGCCGGGTTCCACACCTCGTCGACCCTGGTCCCGGCGAGGAACAGCGTGCTCTGCAGGCCCAGGTTCTGGTATTCGGGGCGGGCGTCGCCCAGCCAGCCGCGCACCCGCCGCATGGGCAGCGGCGCCACCGTCGAGCCCATCAGCTGCACGATGTTCTGCGCGGCGTCCACCCGGGCCTCGCCCTCCTGCCAGGTGCCCACCGTGCCGAGCAGGTCGAGCGCCCGGGCGACGGACTCGGCGGCCCGGCCGCGGCCGAGGACGACGGCGGCGGTGCGGCGGAGCCCGGCGGAGCCCTCCATGGCCCAGCGCCGTACCAGCGCCGCGACGGCCGGCCCCACGTGCGGGTCGGTGAGCGCCAGGTCGAGGGCGGTCGCGGCGAACAGCCGCCTGCGGGCCTGCGACGCGGCGGCCATGGGCTGCAGGATGTGCTGGACCGTGTGCGAGCAGTCGAAGCGGCACAGGGCGCCGGCGGCGAGGGCGGCGCGCACCCACACCTGGGCGCGCGGGTCGTCGCACAGCGAACTCAGCCAGCGCAGCACGGGCCCGCGGACGTTGTGCCGGTACTGCCACAGGTGCTCCAGGACCGCGGGCGCGAGGCGTTCGCCGGCGAAGCGGACGGTGCCTACCGGGACGTCCTCGTCGCCGAGGGCCTCGGTGCCGGCTTCCGTGACGGCCCGTGCGGCGACGAGGCGGGCGTCGAGGTCCTGGCTGAAGAGCGGCCGGCCCGGGGCGTTGTCGGGGTCCGTGGTCACGGCGAACTCCCACGTGAGCAGCTCGGCCGCCTCGATCACGGCGCTGACGGACGCGTGGCCGAGCACGGCGAGCGAGACGCGGAGGGCGGAGTCGCGCAGCCGCGGCAGCTCCTCGGCCCGCTCGCCGTTCGCGAACCAGACGGCCGCCTGGCGCAGCGCGAAGTCCCGGCACTCGTCGAGCAGCTCCTCCTGCGGGAGGTCGCCGGTGACGCGGCGGGCCAGCAGCCCGGCGAGCCGCGTCGCCTCGGCGGGCAGCAGCTCGCCGAGGCCCAGCGCGGTCGTGACGTCCTCGGACCGGGCCAGCCCGCGCGCCTCCTCGACGAGGTCGGGCCGGTCGGCGAGGGCGTACCGGAGCTGGCTGTCCAGGACCTCGTCGGCGCCGGCCGGACGGAACGTGAGCCGGTAGCGGCCCACTGCGGCCGGCGCGTGGCCGTCCTCCGGGACGGCGAGCAGCACTCCGTACGCCTCGCGGTGCTCCAGGATGCCGCGCAGCCGGTCGAGTTCCAGCTCGCCGGGGAAGGTGTCGGGCTCCAGGGCGAAGCCGCGCCCGGCGGTGAGGTGTTCGGCCTCCAGCTCCTTCAGGTCGGTCGCCGGGTCGAGGCGGGCCACGCTGCCGCGGGACAGGTCGTCGAGGAGGGACAGCGCGGTGAACATCCGGCCGGTGCCGGAGCGGCCGAGCAGGACGATCAGCCGGTCCGCCCGCAGCCGGCTCTTGAACTCGGCGTAGCCGGGCGGCTCGTGCAGGGTGTCGCGGAGCGTGGTCAGCTCCTCCGCGGCCACCGGGCCGGCGAGCACCCGGGCCGGCGGTCCCACGTGGATGCTGAAGGTGCCGATGCTGCCGGTCGACACGTAGCCGCTGGAGTCGTGCAGGTTGAACGTGGAGCGGGCCTCGCGGTACGTCCGCGACGCGGCGGCCCACGACTCCGCGGGGTCGTCATCCCCGGCACCGGCGTCCCGGGCGCCGGCGGCGCCGAAGAGCCGGTCGTCGGGCCGGGGGCCGGCGCCGTCGTCGGCGGCGCCCCCGGGTTCGCGGGCGCCGCCCCGGTCGGGGCCCGCCGCCTCGCGGTCGGGCGCGGGCGCGTTGTCGGCGCTCACCGGCCACCGTCCGCGGGGCCCCGCATGTCCAGGTGCTCGATGTGTTCGACGTCGGAGACGACCCTGCCGTTGCCGTGGTTGTGGATCGTGTTCGTGGTGACGTGCGTCGGGCTCTGCGGCTCCGCGGCGGGGCGGGGCCGCGCCGGTGCGGCGGTCTCGGGCGGCAGCAGCTCGCCGGTCACGGGTTCGTCCGCCGGCTGCTGCTGCGGCAGCGCGGGCGGCCGCTCAAGCCCGAGCACCTGGATCCACGCGGGCTGCGGGCCCTCCTTGAGGTCGAGGACGTAGCGCCGGTACCGCTCGGGCTCCACCCAGCGCCCGCCGCGCCGCACCACGTCGTCGTAGAGCGTGTCGGACGCGACCACGGCCAGGCAGGACCGGTCCGGCGCGGCGGCGAGCAGCTCCTTCGCCGTACCGGAGTCGCCGATGCGGCAGGCGAGTTCGACGGCGCTGCCCGACCACCCGTGCCGGTCCCGGGTGACGGGCCCGATGGTGATGCCCGCGCGCAGCCGCAGCGGATGCCTGAGCCCGCCGTTCACCGCGCGCAACTCCTCGTGCAGGTACTCGACCCACTCCCCGACGATCCTGACCGGGGGCACGCTCGTCTCCAGGATGGCGAGGATGCCGTCGCCGCGGTCCTCCCGGCTCAGCTGCGCGTCGTCGATGCGCGCCTGCGTGAACGCGCGCCCGGACACCTCGTATATGTGCCGGCGCATGGTGGGCTTCTCCGGGTCCGGGACACGGCTGGATCCCTGGGCATCCAGACTGATGGTGAACCTGTACGTCGATTCGGGGTCCATCCCCTGCTCCCTTGTCGGTTCCGGCGGCTCTGGTCTCACAGTGCTGGTCGGGGCCGGGCTCCGCTGTATTCCTTTACACAGCGGCGGTCGCACCGCCGTCCGGAACGCGCGTCGCCGCGGCCGCCGGCGCCCGTTGACCGCCCACGCTCGTCCGCGCCCTCCCCTTCACAGGTCCGCGCCCGCCAGCAGCCGCAGCGGGCCGAGGCTGGCGACGGTCAGCGTGTTCGGCCCCGTGCGGACCAGGCCGCGGTCGCGTAACAGCCGCAGCGCCTTGGCGACGGCGTCCCGCGTCGAGCCCACCGCGGCGGCCAGCTCGTGCTGCGGCATGGGCAGGGAGATGGTCACGGAGCCGCCCTGGACCTGACCCGCGTGGTCCGCCAGTTCGACGAGCTTTCCCGACAGCCGCTGCAGCACGGTCAGGGAGGCCAGCGCCCGGCGCTCCCGGTCGGAGCTGCGCAGCCGCTCGGCCAGCTGGCCGAGCACGAGGGCGGTGGCGTGCGGACGGGCCGAGAGGAACCCGCGGAACCGGTCGGCCGGGACGACGAGGCCCGTCACCGGCCCCAGGGTGCTGACCGACGCGCTGCGCCGGCCGCCGTCCAGCGCGGCCATCTCGCCGATCAGCTCGCCGTCCGTGCGCAGGCCGAGGATCAGCCGGCCGCCGCGCTCGGTGTCGAGCCAGACGGTGCACCAGCCGTCGAGGATCACGAGGAGATGGGTGCTGCGCTCACCCTCGGTGAGGAGCCTCTCGTGCGGTGCGTACGAGCGGGTGGAGCCCAGCGCGAGGAGAGCCGTCTGGTCGGCAGGGCCGAGCCCGGACAAAAAGGCCTCATGTTCGCGGAAAAGCCCCATCCGCACCCCCTCCACCCCTGCGGTGCCGTATCAGGGTAGTGGTGCGGTTACGGAGATGAGAGTGATTCGACGGGTCTGGTCGCCGCCCGTGCGGGATTGCGGCCCGGTGCCCCGGTCCTGGTCATGGCGGTGCCGCGACCGCCGGCGGCGGACGTCGGCCGCCGGCGGTCCGACGGGCCGGCGGCCGCCCGTGCCCGGCGGGTGCCGGGCGGGCTCCCCGGCGGCCCCGTGCGGGCGTGCGTATCAGCTCATCGCCTTCTTCACCAGCTCGGTGACCTTCTGCTCGTGGGCCGGTGTCAGCTCGGTGATGGCGAAGGCCGTCGGCCACATGGTGCCCTCGTCGAGGTGGGCGGCCTCGTCGAAGCCGAGGGTCAGGTACCGCGACTTGAACTTGTCCGCGGCCTGCACGAAGCAGACGATCTTCCCGCCCTTGCCGTTCTTCGCTCCTTTGGCGTAAGCGGGCATCCCGTACCACAGCCGCGGCGACAGCTCGGGGGCCGCCTGGGTGATGAGGGTGTGGAGCCGCCCGGCGACGGCCCGGTCGGACTCCGGCATCTCGGCGATCTTCGCCAGCAGGTCCGCGACCGGGTCGGCCTTGCCCCCCTTGGACTTCTTGATCTCCTTGGCGCGGTCCTTCATGGCCGCGATCTCCTGCTCGGTGAAGCCCTCGTAGGACTCGCCCGCCTCGGCCGTGGCTGCCTTCTTCGCGTCCGCCATCGCAGTACCTTTCTGGGGTCTGGCCGGGTACGCACCTCAGATTACGAAGAACGACCGCCGATGACTTCTCCAGAACTGACCGGGAGGTTCTCCGTGGCACGCAGCCGCCGACTGATCCTGACCCCGCCCGAGAAGGTCTGGGACCTGCTGAGCGACGGCTACCGCTACGGCGAGTGGGTCACCGGCACCCGGCAGGTACTCGACGCCGACCCGCACTGGCCCGCGGTGGGCGCCCGGCTGCGGGTCCGCGTCGGCGTCGGTCCCGCGGTGCTGGACGACAGCTGCGTCGTCCGCGTCTGCGAGCCGCCCCGGCGGCTGGAGCTGGAGGCGAAGGCCGACCCGTTCGGGGCCGCCCGTATCGCCATGCGGCTGGAGCCGTGGGGGGACAACACGCTGTTCCTCCTGGACTGGCACCCGCTGCGGGGCCCGGGCACGCGGATGCACGGGCTCCCCGTGGACTACCTGGTCGCGGTGCGCAACGGGATGATGCTGACGAAGCTGGCGCGCATCGCGGTACGGGAGTACGAGGCGGGGGTTCGGCGAACTCTCCGATGTTGAATCCTCCTCCGCCTGCAGGCGGAGGATTCCTGGCTCAGGCAGCCTGAGGGAACAGCGTTCCGTCAGGACTTCCGCCATCAACACCAGCCGGGTTGAGACCAGCCCGGACGAGCATCATGCGGGCGGAGTTCTTGTCCCTCGGAGTGGAGGCTCCGCACGCGGTGCAGGTGTAGGTGCGCTCACCCAGCGGCAGTGCGTGCTTGGCTCTCGCTCCGCACTGCGCGCAGTCCATCGTGGTGTGCGCGGGATGTACCAGGCGGACGTCACGCCCGTGCTTGCGGCCCATCTCGACCAACGCGGCCTTGGTGGCACCGATGGCGGCGTCAGCGGCCCTCTTCGCCATGGTGGACTTGGCGAGGAACTTCGGTCGGAAGTCCTCCACCGCGAGAACATCGTGGTCACGAGCCACAGACTTGGCCCACTTGCGGCCGGTGTCCTGCCGCTGCCGGGCCGCCTTCTTATGCAGCTTCGCGGCCTGCTTCTGGGCCCGCCGGTATCCCTTGGACTGAGCCTTTCCCTTCGGAGCCCGGCGGCGGGCCATCATCCTCTGGTAATGCGCGAGGCGCTTGGCCGCCCTTGCCCCGTGCTCAGCGTAGGGAAGGTCATGAGCGTCGGATGTCGTGGTCGCGGTTTCCCTGACGCCCCAGTCGATGCCGATGAACCGCCCGGTGGCGGGCAACGCCTCAATGGTCGTCGAGACGACGAACGAGGCGTACCAGTGGCCCAGGCTGTCGCGGTAGACGCGGACGGACGACGGAACGGCGGGCAGTTTCCGTGACCAAATTACGGTCACAATGATGCTGCCCGCGAGATGCAGACGCCCATCCTTGATCCTGAAGCCGTTCCGGTTGTAGTTCAGGCTCGGGTCGGCGGCCCGCTTCTTCTTGTGTTTCGGCATCCCCGCACGCTGCCGCTGCGGCAGCCGGGCCTTGATGTCCTTCATGGCCTTGGCACGAGACTTGGCGAAGTCTCTGATGATCTGTTGCTGCGGCACCGAGCTGCCTCCTCGCAGCCAAGCGGTTCTGGCACGAGCCTGGGTCAGCATCTTGTCCAGGCGGGCCGGGCCACACTTCTCGCCATCGGTGTGGGCCTTTTTCGATCGGCCCACGCACTCGTTCCAGATCCACCGGCACCGGTCCCACTCGCCCAGCAGCGAGGCGAGTGCGGTCGATGACACGCGTAACCGGTAGGTGTATCGGGCGTTCCCGAGCCCCACCGCGGGCTGCGCTGTCGACATGCGATCAACATACGAGAAGGCACTGACAACGCTTCCGGCTCTTTCGGTCTGAGAGGCCGAAGCACCCTGTAGGGGGTGAACATGACGTCGTCCAGTCCAAGGGCTGACACGGTGTGAGGTTCAAGCGTGGCGCGGGCCGGGGCGCCGGGGGGTCAGGCGGGGTCGTCGGCGAGTTCGGCGGCGCCGGTGATGCGGTGGAGGGGGTAGGTGCGGACCTCGTCGGCGGTGTGGTCGTACGCGGTGACGTAGCCGCCCTCGACGCGGACGGGGGCGATGACGCGCTGGCTGGCGGCGCCGTCGGCGTTGACGTAGCCGATCCAGACGGCGGCGTTGCCGAGGACGGCGGCCTGGAGGACGGCGAGGGTCTCGGCGGTGGAGGTGCGGGGGAGGCCGCCGGGGCGTGCGGTGCCGGGGGGCGCGGGGG
>NZ_BAAAPF010000176.1:0-15122 GCF_039531005.1 Streptomyces synnematoformans | reverse complement strand
CCCGCCGCGCGACGACGTCAGGCCGGCGCGGGTGCGGGCCGGTTGATCAGCGCGATGTTCGCCACTCGGTCTCCGCCATCGCTCACGTCATCCCCTCGTCACGGTTCGGCAGACATGAGCCCGCGAAGGCACCGGATGTGACACGGGCGAGGTGCCGCCGCACCGGGTGTGCACCGGCGGGGCGGCGGGGGTCAGGCCACGTCGGCCAGCAGCCGCAGCAGGTGCTCGCGGCCCGCGGCGAGCAGCTGCGGCAGCTCCGGGACGTCGGGGTACCAGCGCTTCTCGTACTCCCAGCACAGCCAGCCGTCCCAGCCCGCCTCCGTCAGCACCGCCAGGACCTCCGCCAGCGGCACCGACCCGTCGCCCAGCGCCAGCGGCGTCAGGTCCCCCGGCGAGGCCGCGTCCTTGACCTGCACGTAGCCGAGGTACGGGGCGAGCACCGCGAGCGTGTCCCGCGGCTCCTCGCCGCCGAGCCAGGTGTGCATCACGTCCCACAGCGCACCGGTGCTCTTGTGCCCGGCGAGGTCGAGGACCCGGGCGACGTCCGCGCCCGTGCGGTGCGAGTCGTGCGTCTCCAGCAGCACGCGCACGCCGAGGTCCGCTGCGTACGGGGCCACGGCGGCGAGCCGCCGCGCGGCGGTGGGGTCCGCCTCGACGGCCGGCTGCCCGCCGCCGCGCGGGAACACCCGGACGTGCGCGGCGCCCACGTCCCGGGCGAGCGCCAGCAGCCCGCGCATCTCCGCGACGACCGGCTCGTCGTCACCGGGCTCGGCGACGCCCGCGTAGCCCGCCAGCGCCGGGATCTCCACCCCGGCCGCGGCGAACTCCTCGACCACGTCGGCCCGCTCGCTGATCCCGAGCCCGGTGTGCACCGGCTCCTCGGGGTGGCACCGCAGCTCCACGCCCTGGTAGCCACGGTCCCGGGCGAGCCGGACGACCTCGGCGACGGGAAGCTGGGGCAGGCCGAGGGTGGAGAAGGCGAGTCGCATGCCGTGAGTCGATCAGACCCCACCGGGCCTGGCAACCCCGCGCCCCGCCACCCGAAGCAACCGCCCGCGCCCCGGGGGCGGCCCTGCGGCGGAACGGCTCAGAGCGTCAGCCTCCAGTCCTGGCCCACCAGATCCGCGCCGTAGCTGTGGTGCGGCTTCTCGGCCGTCAGCTCGAAGCCCGCGCGCTCGTAGATGCGGCGGGCGGAGGTCAGTACCGAGTTCGTCCACAGCACCACTGTGCGGTATCCCGCCGCACGGGCGAAGGCGATGCACTCGTCGACCAGCCGCGCACCCAGCCGGTGTCCCCGCACCTCGGGGTCCACCAGCAGCAGCCGCAGCCGCGCGGTGTCCGGGGCGTCGTCCCGCACGCACATGACCGTGCCGACCGGCCGGCCGCCCAGGTCGGCTATCCATGTGCGCTCGTATGCCGGGTCGCGGTGCGCGGCGTAGTCCGCGACGATCCGGGCCACCAGCGCCTCGAAGTCCGCGTCCCAGCCGTACTCCTGCGCGTACAGCTCGCCGTGGCGCTGGACGATCCAGCCCAGCTCGCCCGGCCCCGGCTCGCGCAGCTCGACCTCCCCGACCAGCTCGGGGACGGCCGACTCCGACAGCAGCGCCCGCACCGTGCTCATCGCGGCGGCCAGCTGCGCACGCCGGTCCGGCGGAACCCGCCCCAGCAGCGTCCCCACCTGCTCCCGTGAGCGTTCCTCCAGCAGATGGGCCGCCTCCCGCCCGCGCGGGGTGAGCGCCACCCGCTGCCGCCGCGCGTCCTCGGCCGACGGGCCCCGCGTGACCAGGCCGTCCTTCTCGAACCTGCCGAGCAGCCTGCTGAGATACCCCGCGTCCAGCGTGAGCGCCCCGCGCAGGTCGGCGGCGTCCGCCTGCGGGGCGTGGTTCAGCTCGTACAGGACGCGGGCCTCGGTGAGCGTGTACGGCGTGTAGAGATGGCGGCTGTAATCGAGGGCGCCGATCAGATTCGTGTAGAAGCGGTTGAACGAGCGGATGTCCTCGATGGTCACGGAACCCCACCTCCTGGCGCGTGCTTTCCTTTGACTGAGTCAAAGATACCCCGAAGCGCCGACCCCGTGCAGAGTTGTCCACAGGTCGTCCCGCCGCCGCGCGCCCGCCCCGGCGCCGTGCCCGCGCCTTGCCGCTCCGCCCGCGGCGCCGCCGTCGAGGCCCGCGCCACCACCTCCGCCAGCACCAGGTGCCGCCCGCCCGCCGGCGACTCCTCCCGGCCCAGGGCCAGCCGCTCCGCCCGCGCCGCCGCCTCCTGCAGCGGCAGCCGCACCGTCGTCAGCGCGGGCGTCGCGTCCGCGCTGAACGGCAGGTCGTCGAAGCCGGCGACCGAGACGTCACCGGGGATGTCAAGCCCCTTCTCGCGCAGCGCCGCGCAGATGCCCAGCGCCACCGCGTCGTTGGAGCCGACGACGGCGGTCAGCCCCGGCTCGCGGTCGAGCAGTTCGAGCGCACCGTCGTAGCCGGACTGCCGGGTGTACGGGCCGTGCACCGTCAGCCGGCCGAACGCGTCGGCGTCGCCGCCGAGGCCGTGTGCGGCGAGCGCGGCCCGGTGGCCTTCGAGGCGGTGCCGGGTGGTGGTGCGGTCGGCGGGGCCCGCGACGTAGCCGATGCGGCGGTGGCCGAGGGAGACGAGGTGCTCGGTGAGCCGCCGCCCGCCCTCGCGGTTGCCGAACTCGACGGCGAACGCGGAGCCCTCGGGCGCGGCGCTCGCCGGCCGGCCGAGGAGGACGACGCGGGTGCCGTTCGCCGCCAGCCGGCCCACCTTCGCCGCGCTGGCCGCCGCGTACTCGGGCGTCTCGACGGCGCTGCCGGTGATCACGACGGCGGCGGCGCGCTGCCGCAGCAGGAGCGTGAGGTAGGTCAGCTCGCGCTCCGGGGAGCCGCCGGTGTTGCAGACGACGGCCAGCTTCTCGCTGCCCAGCTCGGACTGCACGGCGCTGGCCATGATGCCGAAGAACGGGTCGGCGACGTCGTTGACCAGGACGCCGACCAGGTCGGAGGTGGCGGCGGCGAGGGCGCTCGCGGGGCCGTTGATGACGTAGTCCAGCTCGTCCACCGCGGCGAGCACGCGCGCGCGGGTGGCCTCGGCCACCGGGTAGTTGCCGCTGAGCACCCGGGAGACGGTCGCGGCGGAGACGCGGGCGCGTGCCGCGACGTCCGCGAGGGTGACTGCCATCGCTCTGCCTCCCGTTCGGATACGGCGTTCCGGCCCCCGGTGCCGGAATCCCCCGGGGCCCGTGCGGAGCCCCCGCCCGGCGCCGGTCGCCGGCCCGGGCTGTGAGCGGAAGTCTTGCACGTCGCGCCGCCCGCGTCGCGGGGGTGGCAGGAGTGTGCACGGCCCGGGCCCGCACCCGGTAGGGCTCTTGCGCGGCAGGCCGGGCGGGGATAACTTTCTCCCGGGGCAGAAAGCGCTTACTACAGGAGACCAGATGCCACGTAGGACGCTGCGTATCGCCATGAACGGCGTCACCGGGCGGATGGGGTATCGACAGCACCTCGTCCGTTCGATTCTTGCCATTCGCGAGGAAGGCGGGCTGGATCTCGGCGGCGGCGACGTGCTGTGGCCCGAGCCCGTTCTGGTGGGTCGCAGGGAACACGCGCTGAAGGACCTCGCCCGCCGGCACGACCTGCCGGAATACTCCACCGACCTCGACGCCGTGCTCGCGGACGACTCCGTCGAGCTGTACTTCGACGCCCAGGTCACCTCCGCCCGCGAGGAGGCGGTGAAGAAGGCCGTCGCGGCCGGCAAGCACATCTACGTGGAAAAGCCGACCGCCGCCTCCGCGTCCGCCGCCCTCGAACTCGCCCGGATGGCGCAGGGCGCGGGCGTCAAGCACGGCGTCGTCCAGGACAAGCTCTTCCTGCCCGGCCTGCTCAAGCTCAAGCGCCTCGTCGACGGCGGCTTCTTCGGCCGCATCCTGTCGGTGCGCGGCGAGTTCGGCTACTGGGTCTTCGAGGGCGACTGGCAGCCCGCCCAGCGGCCCTCCTGGAACTACCGCGCGCAGGACGGCGGCGGGATGGTGCTCGACATGTTCCCGCACTGGGAGTACATCCTGCACGAGCTGTTCGGCCCGGTGCGCAGCGTGCAGGCGCACGTCACCACCCACCTGCCGCGCCGCTGGGACGAGAACGGCGAGGAGTACGAGGCGACCGCCGACGACGCGGCGTACGGCATCTTCGAGCTGGCCGCGCCCGGCGGCCCCGTCGTGGCCCAGATCAACTCCTCCTGGACGGTGCGTGTCCACCGCGACGAGCTGGTCGAGTTCCAGGTCGACGGCACGGAGGGCTCCGCCGTCGCGGGCCTGCGCGGCTGCCGCGTCCAGCACCGGGCGACGACGCCGAAGCCGGTGTGGAACCCGGACCTGCCGGTCTCCGAGACCTTCCGCGACCAGTGGCAGGAGGTGCCGGACAACGCCGGCCCCGCCGGTTTCCCCAACGGCTTCCGCGCCCAGTGGGAGCTGTTCCTGCGGCACCTGGCGCTCGACGAGCCGTACCACTGGGACCTGCTCGCCGGCGCGCGCGGAGTGCAGCTCGCCGAGCTGGGCCTCAGGGCGGCCGCGGAGGGACGCCGCGTCGAGATCCCGGAGCTGGCCCGATGACGGCGGTCCCGCTGCCCCGGCCGGGGGGCGTACTGGAGGCGTACGAACCGCGCGCGGAGCCCGCTCCGGCGCTCGCCGCCGGCGGCCCGCGCCCCTCCTGCCGCACGGTCTTCGCCGCCGCGCACGTCGTCGCCGACCCGTACGCCGACACCGGCCCGGGAGACCCGGACAGCCCCGCCGCGGTCGACTGGGACGCCACCCTCGCCTACCGGCGCCACCTGTGGTCCCACGGCCTCGCCGTCGCCGAGGCCATGGACACCGCGCAGCGCGGCATGGGGCTGGACTGGCCCCGCGCCGCCGAGCTGATCCGGCGCTCCGCCGCGGAGGCCGCCGCCCACGGCGGCCGCGTCGCCTGCGGCGCGGCCACCGACCCGCTCGCCGCCGCGGGCGCCACCGTCGCCGACGTGCGGGCCGCGTACGAGGAGCAGCTCGCCCTGGTCGAGGACGCCGGCGCGCAGGCGGTGCTCATGGCCTCCCGCGCGCTGGCGGCGTGCGCCCGCGGCCCCGGGGACTACGTGGAGACGTACGGCTCGCTGCTGCGCCAGGCGCGCGAGCCCGTGATCCTGCACTGGCTGGGCGACATGTTCGACCCCGCGCTCGCCGGCTACTGGGGCAGTTCCGACCTCGACGCCGCCACGGACACGTTCCTCGACGTCATCGCCCAGCATCCGGACAAGGTCGACGGCGTGAAGGTCTCCCTCCTCGACGCCTCCCGCGAGGTCGCCCTGCGCCGGCGGCTGCCCCGCGGCGTGCGCTGCTACACCGGCGACGACTTCCACTACCCCGAGCTGATCGAGGGCGACGAGCACGGCTTCAGCCACGCCCTCCTCGGCGTCTTCGACCCGCTCGCCCCGCTGGCCGCCGAGGCCGTACGGACCCTCGACACCGGCGACGCCGCCGGCTTCCGGAAGGCCCTCGACCCGACCGTGCCGCTGGCCCGCCACCTCTTCCAGGCCCCGACGCGCTTCTACAAGACGGGCGTCGTGTTCCTGGCCTGGCTCGGCGGCCACCAGAGCCACTTCACGATGGTCGGCGGGCAGCAGTCGGCACGCTCCCTGCCGCATCTCGCGCGCGTGTACGAACTGGCCGACACCCTCGGCCTGTTCCCCGAACCGCAGCGCGCGGCGGAGCGCATGATCTCTTTCCTCGCCGTCCACGGAGTCGTCCGGTGAGCGCCGGACAGCCGGCCGGTGCGCCGGCCCGGCTCAGCCTCAACCAGGAGACCATCCGGCAGTGGTCGCTCCCGGAGCTGGCGGACGGCTGCGCGGCGGCCGGGCTCCGCGGAGTGGGGCTGTGGCGCGCGCCCGTCCAGGAGTACGGGGTGGACGCCGCCGCCAGGCTGTTCCGCGACGCCGGGCTGACGGTGACCAGCCTGTGCCGCGGCGGCTTCTTCACCGCCGGCGACCCGGGGGAGCGCGCCGCCGCCCTCGACGACAACCGGCGCGCCATCGACGAGGCGGCCACGCTGGGCACGGACACGCTCGTGCTCGTCTCCGGCGGGCTCCCCGACGGCAGCCGCGATCTGCACGGCGCACGGGAGCGCATCGCGGACGCGCTGGGCGTCCTCGCGCCGTACGCGGCGGAGCGCGCCGTGCGGCTGGCGATCGAGCCGCTGCACCCGATGTACGCCGCCGACCGGTGCGTGGTCTCCACGCTGGCCCAGTCGCTGGACCTGGCCGAGCGCTTCCCCGCGGACCGGGTGGGCGTGGTGGTGGACACGTACCACCTGTGGTGGGACGACACCGTCGCGGCGCAGATCACGCGCGCGGGGACGTCCGGCCGGATCGCGGCCTTCCAGCTGGCGGACTGGGTCACGCCGCTGCCGGAGGGCGTGCTGCTGGGGCGGGGGCAGCTGGGCGACGGGAGCGTCGACCTGCGCTGGTTCCGGAAGCGGGTGGACGAGGCCGGGTACACGGGCTTCGTGGAGGTCGAGATCTTCAACCCGGGGCTGTGGGCACGCGAGGGCGCGGAGGTGCTGGCGGAGATCGTCGAGCGGTACGAGCGGCTGGTCGCACGCTGAGCGGCCGGCGGACTCCGCCGTGCGCCGGGCCCGCGGCGGTCCCACGGCCCGTCCCGGCGGCTGTCCCCGGGGTGCTCGTCGCGTACGGGCCCGCCCCGGGCCGCGCCGTCAGGCGCGGTGGCGCCCGCCGCCGTACGACCGCCCGCCGCCGAACCGCCGCGCCAGCGCGACGAGCGGCCCGCCCGACCGCCGGTCCGCCCGCCGCTCCTGCGCGAGCATCTCGGACAGCCCCTCCGCCTGGACCTTGCGGTTCTTCGCGGTCCGGGAGACGGCAGTCATCACCACCGGCGTGAGGATCTTCAGCGCCCGGGACACCTGCGCCATCGGGATGTCCGTGCGCTGCGAGACGGCGCGGGCCACCGGCATGCTCGTCCTGCCGATGATCGTCGCGAGCATCCCGCCGCCGGGCGCACCCCCGGTGAACGGCACCGCGCCGACGAGGGCGGACGTGTCCTTCGCCGGGCCTGCGGCGGCGCCGGCGCCCGCGGGCGCCGCTCCCCGGGCTTCGTCGAGCGCCTGCTCGACCTCGTGTGCCCCGTGGGTGGTGGACGCCTCCTGCGCGAGCGAGCCGGTGAGGGCGGCGACCGTCTCGCCGACGACCCGCTTCGCGCCCCGGCTGCCGGTACCCAGTTCGTCGGCCACCTGGTGCAGCTGCTCCGGACCGAGGTCGTCCAGGACAGCCTTATGGACTGGTTTGCCCCTCATGTCTGAAACGTTACGACCGATTATCCGCGTCGGCACATCGGGTTACAGATCGATAAAGTGCCGCTGCCGTGCAACCCTTCGCCGTCAACCGGGGTCGTATAGGACATCGGCTCCCCGGGGGGAGTACCAGGGGGGTGGGGGAGCCCTCGGAGGGGGACGTGAGGGGGTCCGGCCCGCGAGGGCCGGGCCCCCTCACTGAGCCCGGCCGCCCGCGGAGGCGGGGTTGTCCACAACCGCCGGTTCGTCCACAGGCCCGCCCGCGATGTCGGGGCCCGCGGGTAGCGTCTTGCCCATGACGCAACTGGCGGTGGTGGAGGGGGTCCTCGAACGGATCACGTACGCCAACGAGGACAACGGGTACACGGTCGCCCGCGTCGACACCGGCCGCGGCGGTGACCTGCTCGCGGTCGTCGGCGCCCTGCTCGGCGCCCAGCCGGGCGAGTCGCTGCGCATGGAGGGCCGCTGGGGCTCCCACCCGCAGTACGGCAAGCAGTTCACCGTGGAGAACTACACAACGGTGCTCCCCGCCACCGTCCAGGGCATCCGCCGCTACCTCGGCTCGGGGCTCATCAAGGGCATCGGGCCCCGTATCGCCGAGCGGATCGTCGACCACTTCGGCGTCGACACCCTCGACGTCATCGAGGAGGAGCCCGCGCGGCTCGTCGAGGTCCCGGGCCTCGGCCCCAAGCGGACCAGGCTGATCGGCGCCGCCTGGGAGGAGCAGAAGGCCATCAAGGAGGTCATGCTCTTCCTCCAGGGCGTCGGGGTGTCCACGTCCATCGCCGTGCGGATCTACAAGTCCTACGGGGACGCCTCCATCTCCGTGGTGAAGAACCAGCCGTACCGGCTGGCCGCCGACGTCTGGGGCATCGGCTTCCTCACCGCCGACCGCATCGCCCGCTCCGTCGGCATCCCGCACGACAGCCCGGAGCGCGTCAAGGCCGGCCTGCAGTACGCCCTGTCCCAGTCCTCCGACCAGGGCAACTGCTTCCTGCCCGAGCAGCAGCTCATCACCGAGGCGGTCAAGCTGCTGCAGGTCGACACCGGCCTGGTCATCGAGTGCCTGGACGAGCTGGTGAAGGAGGAGGGCGTCGTCCGGGAGACGGTGCCCGGGCCCGCCGGGGGGGAGGAGGTGCAGGGGATCTACCTCGTGCCGTTCCACCGCGCGGAGGTCTCCCTGGCCGCCCAGCTGCTGCGCCTGCTGCGCGCCGAGCGGGACCGCATGCCCGCCTTCCAGGACGTCGACTGGACCCGTGCGCTCACCTGGCTCGGCGGTCGCACCGGCGCGGAGCTGGCCCCCGAGCAGGAGCAGGCGGTCCGGCTGGCGCTGACGGAGAAGGTCGCGGTGCTGACCGGAGGCCCCGGCTGCGGCAAGTCCTTCACCGTCCGCTCGGTGGTGGAGCTGGCCCGCGCCAAGCGGGCGAAGGTGGTGATGGCCGCGCCCACCGGCCGCGCGGCCAAGCGGCTGGCGGAGCTGACCGGCGCCGAGGCGTCGACCGTGCACCGGCTGCTGGAACTGAAGCCGGGGGGCGACGCCGCGTACGACCGGGACCGGCCGCTCGACGCCGACCTGGTCGTCGTCGACGAGGCCTCGATGCTGGACCTGCTGCTGGCGAACAAGCTCGCCAAGGCCGTGCCGCCGGGGGCACACCTGCTGCTCGTCGGCGACGTCGACCAGCTGCCGTCCGTCGGCGCCGGCGAGGTGCTGCGCGACCTGCTGGCGGAGGGCGGCCCGGTGCCCGCGGTCCGGCTGACCCGGATCTTCCGGCAGGCCCAGCAGTCCGGCGTCGTCACCAACGCGCACCGCATCAACTCCGGGGTCCAGCCCCTCACCCAGGGCCTTCCGGACTTCTTCCTCTTCGCCGAGGACGACACGGAGGCCGCCGGCCGGCTCACGGTGGACGTGGCGGCCCGCCGCGTCCCGGCGAAGTTCGGCCTCGACCCGCGCCGCGACGTGCAGGTCCTGGCCCCCATGCACCGCGGCCCCGCCGGCGCCGGCGTACTGAACGGGCTGCTCCAGGAGGCCGTCACCCCCGGCCGGCCGGGGCTTGCGGAGAAGCGCTTCGGCGGCCGTACGTTCCGCGTCGGCGACAAGGTCACGCAGATACGGAACAACTACGAGAAGGGAGCAAACGGGGTCTTCAACGGCACCGTCGGCGTCGTCACCGGCCTGGACGCCGTCGAACAGCGGCTGACGGTGCTCACGGACGAGGACGAGGAGGTGCCGTACGACTTCGACGAACTGGACGAGCTGGCGCACGCGTACGCGGTCACCATCCACCGTTCACAGGGCAGTGAGTACCCGGCCGTGGTGATCCCCGTCACCACCGGCGCCTGGATGATGCTCCAGCGGAACCTGCTGTACACGGCCGTCACCCGGGCCAGGAAGCTGGTCGTGCTGGTGGGCTCCCGCCGGGCGCTGGGACAGGCGGTGCGCACCGTTTCCGCAGGCCGTCGCTGTACGGCGCTGGACCATCGGCTGCGCGGGCGCGTGGGTCTCCCCTGACCCGCTGACCCGCGCGGGCAGGGCACGATGGTCCGTATGTGGCACGCAGTGCCGTATGTTGATCCAGCAGCCGACCCCGAGTGCACGTAACCGCTCCGTATGGGGGAAGCTGGAGGGTAGTCAGGGCACCTCAAGCACCTCAAAGAAGAGGCACGATACGTCGGGTGAGGACAGAGTGAGCGACAAATCTGCAGTACTTCGGTACGGCGACGGCGAGTACACCTTCCCGATCGTCGACAGCACCGTCGGAGACACCGGCGTCGACATCGGAAAGCTGCGCTCCCAGACCGGGCTGGTGACCCTGGACAGCGGCTATGGCAATACCGCGGCGTACAAGTCGGCCATCACCTATCTGGACGGCGAGCAGGGGATCCTGCGCTACCGCGGCTACCCCATCGAACAGCTCGCCGAGCGCAGCACCTTTCTGGAAGTCGCCTATCTGCTGATCAACGGTGAGCTGCCCACCGTGGACGAGCTGTCGGTGTTCAGGGACGAGATCACCCGCCACACCCTCCTGCACGAGGACGTCAAGCGCTTCTACGACGGCTTCCCGCGGGACGCACACCCGATGGCGATGCTGTCCTCCGTGGTCAGCGCGCTGTCGACCTTCTACCAGGACAGCCACAACCCGTTCGACGAGCAGCAGCGGCACCTGTCGACGATCCGGCTGCTGGCCAAGCTGCCGACGATCGCGGCGTACGCGTACAAGAAGTCCGTCGGCCACCCGGTGGTCTACCCGCGCAACGACCTCGGGTACGTCGAGAACTTCCTGCGCATGACCTTCTCGGTGCCCGCCGCCGAGTACGACCTGGACCCCGTCGTGGTCAGTGCGCTCGACAAGCTGCTGATCCTGCACGCCGACCACGAGCAGAACTGTTCGACCTCCACCGTGCGGCTGGTCGGCTCCTCGCAGGCCAACCTGTTCGCCTCCATCTCGGCGGGCATCAGCGCGCTGTGGGGGCCCCTGCACGGCGGCGCCAACCAGAGCGTGCTGGAGATGCTGGAAGGCATCCAGGCCGCGGGCGGCGACGTCGACACCTTCATCCGCAAGGTGAAGGACAAGGAAGACGGCGTGAAGCTCATGGGCTTCGGGCACCGCGTCTACAAGAACTTCGACCCCCGGGCGAAGATCATCAAGGCGGCGGCGCACGACGTCCTCTCCGCGCTGGGCAAGTCCGACGAGCTGCTGGACATCGCCCTGAAGCTGGAGGAGCACGCGCTCGCCGACGACTACTTCGTCGATCGCAAGCTGTACCCGAACGTCGACTTCTACACCGGCCTGATCTACCGCGCGATGGGCTTCCCGACGGAGATGTTCACCGTGCTCTTCGCGCTCGGGCGGCTGCCGGGCTGGGTCGCCCAGTGGCACGAGATGATCAAGGAGCCGGGCTCCCGCATCGGCCGCCCCCGGCAGATCTACACCGGCGAGGTCCTGCGGGACTTCGTCCCGGTCGAGGAGCGCTGAGCGGCCGGCGGTTCGAACACCGGCAACGAAGCGCAGAAACGCGAAGGCGCCCCGTCTGCGATCCCCCCACGGATCAGTCGACGGGGCGCTTCGCTCTCCCGACTCCGGATAGGAGCCGGGCGCCTCGTGCCGCCGGGACGTCGCCGCGGGAGGGGCCGCTCAATGCTCCTCGCACGTGCCGTCCCGGCCTCGTGCACGTCGACTCCGCCGGGTGTCGACGTCACCCGAATAGACACACGACCGGTGCAGATGGTTACCCCCGAATCGGTGTGATCTGAGTCACTCTCCTTCCCTGCGGCCGGCGGCGTTCGCAGGGGTGCGGGTCAGGCCTTGCCGACCAGCTCGTACCCCGCCTCGTCGACGGCCGCGCGCACCTTCTCCTCGTCGAGCGGCGCGTCGGAGGTGACGGTCACCTCGCCGGTGGCGGCCGAGGCCTTGGCCGAGGAGACGCCGTCGATACCGGAGAGTTCGGCGCTGACGGCGCCCTCGCAGTGCCCGCAGGTCATGCCGGAGACCTGGTAGACGGTGGTGACGGAGGTCTGGGCGCTCATGGATGTCTCCCTTGTCGACGGTGTGGGTGCAGCCGTGTTCTGCTCCCTGTCCTCAGACTATACCCCCTAGGGGTATTTTGCGTCCACGCTGATCACACGGTCAGCCCGGCGGGGGTATGGCGTCGGTGCCGACGACCGGGGTGAGGTAGCCGAACAGGGCGCGCTTGATCTCCGCGCGGTACGCCTCCCGGTCGGCGTCCCCGGCGGCCATGAACAGCTGCAGCCCGGCCTTGAAGATGCCGAACGACATGGTGGTGGTCCGGGCGATCTCGGCGCGCGAGAGGTCCGGGGCGCGCAGGGCGAGCATGCCCTCGACGGCGGCGACGATCGTCGTGTGCACCGCCTCGTGCTCCTCCGCGACCAGGCCCGGGGTGTCCGTGCTCTGCAGCAGCACCTCGAAGCCGGGGTTGGCGTCGCAGAAGTCGATCACCGGGTCGAGGGCGGCGTCGAGCATGCCGTCGAGCGGGAGCGTGGCGTTGGCGGGGGTGAACGCCTCGCTGTTCGCCTCCTGCAGCGCGTGGTTGTAGCGCCGGCCCAGCTCGACGGCCAGTGCCTCCTTGTTCGGGAAGAACTGGTACAGCGTGCCGGGGGAGACGCCGGCCTCGCGGGCGATGGCGTTCGTGGAAGCGGCGGCGTATCCGTTGCGGGCGAACACCGCCGCGGCGGCGTCCAGGAGCTGCTGGGTGCGCCGTTCGCCGCGCGCCTGCCTGCGGCGGGGCGGCCGGGCGGCGGGCGGCTGCCCGTCGGCGGCCGGTGCTGGATTCGACACGGCTATCCACAGCCTCCGGTAGCAAGTTGACAAACGCGAGCGCCCGCTCGCATTCTGTGAAACACGAGCGCGGACTCGCATTCCGGCTCGTGTCTCATTCTATTGCGCCGCACAACGAAGGGGCGGATCCGATGGCCGAGGGCACAGGCGGGGGGACGGCCGTTCCGGGCCGCTGGACGCGGTTCGTCACGGCCAGGCCCAGGCTGTCGCTGCTGCTCGCGCTGGTCTTCACGGTGCTGGCCGTGGTGGCCGGGAGCGGGGTGGCGGACCGGATGAGCGGCGGGGGGTGGCAGGACCCGGCGTCCGAGTCCGCGTACGCCGCGGACGCGCTGGACGAGCAGTTCCCCGGCGCCCGGCCGAACCTGCTGCTGCTCGTGGACAGCGGCCGGCCGGACGGGGTGGACGACCCCGCGGTCGCCGCCGAGGCCGAGCGGCTGGCCGGACGGCTGGCGGCGCAGGACTCGGTCGAGGGCGTCACGTCGTACTGGGCGGCGGCCCAGGCCGCCGAGCGGGCGGGAGCCGACCCGGCCGGGGGTGCGGCCGGCGCGGGGGAGGCACCGGGCGCGGAGGCGGCCGCCGGGCTGCGCTCCGCGGACGGCAGCGAGGCGCTCATCGCCGCCCGGATCACCGGGGACGAGACCCGCACAAGCACGATCTACGACCGGCTCGCGCCGGAGTTCCGCGGTGAGCACGGCCCGGTCGAGGTGCGCCTCGGCGGGCAGGCCGCCGTCTACGACGAACTGCAGAGCACCATCCGGGAGGACCTGCTGCGGGCCGAGATCATCGCCCTGCCGGTGACGCTGCTGCTGCTCATCGTGGTCTTCGGCAGCGCGGTCGCCGCGCTGCTGCCGCTGGCGGTGGGCATCGTCGCCATCCTGGGGACGAACGCGGTGCTGCGCGGCATCACCGAGTTCGCCGACGTGTCGGTCTTCGCGCAGAACCTGACCACGGCCCTCGGCCTCGGACTCGCCATCGACTACGCGCTGTTCATCGTCCGGCGCTACCGGGAGGAGCTGGCCGCGGGCGCCGATCCGCTGGGCGCGGTGGGCACCACGCTGCGGACCGCCGGCCGGACGGTGCTGTTCTCGGCGCTGACGGTGGCGGTGTCGCTCTCGGCGATGCTGCTGTTCCCGCAGTACTTCCTGCGATCGTTCGCGTACGCCGGGATAGCGGTGGTGCTGCTGGCCGCGGTGGCGGCGCTGACGGTGCTGCCGGCCGCGCTGGTGCTGCTCGGCCCGCGGGTCAACTCCTGGCGCATCCTGCCCAGGCGCGGCGGCGGGCTGCCCGGGGGTGTCGAGAGCGGGCGCGGCTGGGCGCGGCTGGCGAAGCTGGTGATGCGCCGGGCGCCGGTCTTCGCGGTGCTGACGACCGCGGGGCTGGTGCTGCTCGGGCTGCCGTTCCTGCGGGTGGAGTTCGGCACCGCGGACGACCGGCAGCTGCCCCGGTCGGCCGAGTCGCACGTGGTGCAGGAGCACCTCAGGGACGGCTTCCCCGGCACCCCCGGCGGGACGATCGACGTCTACGTCGCGGGCGACCCGGCCGGCGCGGAGCTGGCCGGGTACCGGGAGCGGATCGCCGCGCTGGACGGCGTGGAACGGGTCGACGGCCCCGTGCTGGACGCCGGCGCCGGCTATCTGACCGTGACCGCCGAGGGCGAGGCGGTGGATGCCGCCAGCCAGGACCTGGTGCGCGACATCAGAGGCGTCGGGGCGCCGTTCGAGGCGTCCGTCACGGGCACCGCGGCCGACCTGGTGGATGCCAAGGACTCCATCCGCTCCGTCCTGCCCTGGGCCGGGCTCATGATCGTGCTGGCCACGCTGGTCCTGCTGTTTCTGCTCACCGGCAGCGTGCTCATACCGTTCGTGGCCGTCGTGCTCAACGCGCTGAGCCTCACCGCGATGTTCGGCGCCCTCGTGTGGGTCTTCCAGGACGGCAACCTGTCCGGGGTGCTGGGCTTCACCGCGACCGGCGACATCGAGACGACGCTGCCGGTGCTGATGTTCTGCGTCGCCTTCGGCCTGTCCATGGACTACGGCGTCTTCCTCCTCTCCCGTATCAAGGAGGAGCACGACCGCACGGGGGACCGGGAGCAGGCCGTCGTCTTCGGGCTGCGCAGGACCGGCGGGCTGATCACCGCCGCCGCCGTGATCCTCGCGGTGGTGATGGTCGCGATAGGCACCTCGCGGGTCACCAACACCAAGATGCTGGGCATCGGGCTCGCGCTCGCGGTGCTGATGGACGCGATGGTGGTGCGCGGGCTGCTGGTGCCGGCGGTGCTGAAGCTGACCGGGCCGGCCACCTGGTGGGCGCCCGGGCCGCTGCGCCGGTTCCACGGGCGCGTCGAGCGCAGCGGGTTCGGCGAAGGCGGCCCCCGGGCGCCCGGCGGGCTTCCGGAGCGGGCGGCGGACACGTCCGACGACCTCGCGTCTGTCGGCGGCCGGTGACCCGGGCGCGGGGCGGGCGGAGGCGCCCGCCCCGGCGCGGGCGGGCCGGCACC